>CANEVG010000044.1 GCA_947442095.1 Sphingomonadaceae bacterium | reverse complement strand
TCGCGGGGAAGCCGCGCGCACGCGGCGAGCCGAATCGGTCTGCCACAGCCAGTCGGCCCCGCCCTCTTCAAACTCGCGCAGCAGCAGCGAGACGACTTCGGACTTTTCGGCTATGTTGGCCTCGGCCATTTTGCCTGAAAGGAAGGTGCGTGCTGCCTCGAGGCTGCCCACCGCAAGGAAAATCACGAACGTGACAGCAGCCGCAGCGGCAGTCAGCCTACCGTACCACACGAACATCACGATGCTGGCGAGGCCGAGGATCGCGTTGAAAAGCACTGCTTCGAGCGGCACGGCGGCAAAGGCCAGCGCGGTTCCTGCCATCAGCATGGCCATCACCGACCACACCAGCAGTCGTTGTTCCGCCGAGGCATAGGACGACAGGAACGCGATCGGAACGATCCAGATGAGCCCGGCGAGCGCGGTGTAGATCGTCTGCTTATACATTTCCTGCCGGCTAATGCGGCGGCGATCGGCATCCTCAAGGCTTACGTCAAGCCGTGCACCGCGGATCAGAACGACGGCCAGGACAGCGGCCCACCCCAGCAGGATCATGATGTTGATCGAGCCGGCCAGCGCCTGAACCACCAGCATTGCGGCCAGAGCATGGGCTGCAAGACGCGCATTGCCGAGCCGCGCCAACCCGGCATACTGGAGGCCGCGCAAGCGCCCCCAGTCCCCGTCCGCCGGATCAGACAGGCCCAGCACCGCAATGGCCGGGAGCAGCCGCGGGGGCACGGCGGGGGTTTGATCGGTCGGTTTGGTCACCTTCCCGGGCGTAGCGGGCAAACCTTGCGCAAACGTAAGCAGCAGGAAAATTTGCAGGGAGGGTTTTTACTGTTCCTGCAATTCAAACTATTGTTTTTTAGATACTTAAAAAAAACCGATGCGGTTGCATCCAGTTTTAAAAGCGTGCTTTGCACTGCCCGGCTCACGTCGCCCCTGCCGCTCAGCGCTGCATCATGCTACCCTTTTTATCTGCAATGGCTTTGAAAGCGTGAGACCGACTGTGCAATCCTCCCAGCTGATTCTCGATGGCGGCACCGGCCGCGAACTCGCCCGGCTTGGCGCCCCGTTCCGCCAACCCGAATGGTCCGCGCTCGCGCTGATCGAGGGGCCGGAATTCGTCACCCGTGTCCACCGCGCCTACGTGACGGCGGGGGCAGACGTGATCACCACCAATTCCTATGCCGTGGTGCCGTTCCATATCGGAGAGGACCGCTTTGCTGCCGAGGGCGCGGCATTGGCTACGCTCGCCGGGCAGTTGGCGCGCGCCGAGGCTGACGCCGCCAGCCACCGCGTACTCGTCGCAGGCTCCCTCCCCCCGGTCTGCGGGTCCTACCGCCCCGATCTGGTTGATCTCGACCGCGCCCGCCCGATCATCGCCACGCTGGTCGCCGCGCTTGCGCCCAACGTCGATCACTGGCTGGCCGAGACGCTGTCCTCGCTCGTAGAGGCCGAACTCGCCGCTGCCGAGACGGCCGGTACGGGCAAGCCCTTGTGGCTCTCCTTCACCTTGCAGGATGAGGATACCAGCGCCCCGCCAACCCTGCGCTCGGGCGAAAGCGTCACGCTCGCCGCGCAGACTGCACAGCGGCTGGGCGCAGCGGCGATCCTGTTCAATTGCAGCCAGCCCGAAGTCATGCTCGGCGCGGTCGAGGCTGCGCGCGCTGCGCTCGGGCCGGATAGCCCGATCCGCATTGGCGTCTATGCCAATGCCTTCCCGCCGATGGCCGCCGACGCCGAGGCCAATTCGGCGCTCTGCCCAATCCGCGCGGACCTCACGCCCGAAGGCTATGCCCGCTTTGCTGCGCAGTGGCAGGCAGCCGGTGCCACGATGTTGGGCGGGTGCTGCGGCATCGGCCCCGAACACATCGCGCATTTGCGCCAAGCGGGATAGCATGGCCGAACGCCCAACCCGTCCCCAACCCGCCACGACCAAGCCGCCCGGCTGGCCGGATGACGTGACCTTGGGCATGCTGCCGGACAGCGAGCGGCTTATCGTTCACGCCCGCCACCTCGGCACCCGCATCGACACGCGCGGGCTAGCCGGCGATATCGTTCTGGCGCAGGTGGCGAATGCTGCAGGCCTCACCTTCGCCTTCCGCTACGGCGTCGCGGTCACCTTCTGCACCAGCGCCGATCCGATCCCCGCGCTCGATCTGGCGCTGCTGGCCCACGTGCAAGAGCCCGCCGGGCAACAGGAAATCGAGAGCGCGACCCTGGTCATCACCGATGGCGGCAAGGAGCGCGTCGACGATGAAGGCGTGATCCAGCTGGCTGATGGCGAGGAACCGCGCCTCCTGCTCGTCGCCACCGTGCTCGCGCACAGCGTGATGCTCTCGCGCGACGAAATGCTCGTCTCCGAAGTGTTCGATTCGAGCGTGCCCTTGGTCGCGGACCTGCAAGTCAACGGCAAAGCGCGGCTTTCGATTCCGGCGGTCATGCGCATGGTCGGCCAGGTCCTCGCCGCGCGCCACCGCGTGATGGGAACCGCACAGGCCGGCGAGCGACCCGACCTGCTGTGGGACCACCCCGATCTCGACCGGCTCTACACCCGGCTCGAGGCAGAATACGAACTCGGCGAGCGCGCCGAAGTGCTCGAACGCAAGTTCGGCGCGCTGGGCGATTTCACCGAAGTGCTGCTGGAGATCGCGCAGGACAAACGCGCCGTGCGCCTCGAAATGGCGGTCATTGCGCTGATCGCGTTCGAAGTGCTGCTTTCGGTGGGCAAGGCGGTGATGGGGTAAACCCCGCGCTTCAGGTCACCCGCACCAGATACGTCACGGTCTTCCCGCGCCCAGCCAGCACCGCGCTGCCCACCTCGGTGAAACCCAGTGCGCGGTGAAACGCATCCGAGGCCGGATTGGGCGGTTCGGAATTGACCTCGCAGGCCACCACCGTGTGCCCAGCAGCTGCTGCTGCCTCGAACAGCCCGCCATAGAACCGCCGTCCCCAGCCCTTCTGCCGCTGGCTGGCTGCCACGATCACCCGGTCGATATAGACAAAGCGCGGGTAGCGTGTGCGGAACCACAGGAAGTTGGGGCTCGTGTAGTCCGCGTCCTGATCCACCGCGAGCAGGAAGGCCTCCGCACCGCCCGCCTCGCAAGTGCCGAGGCAAAACGCCTGACTGATCAGCGCCTGCATCCCCGTCAGATCGAGCGAGGATGTTTCCAGCACATGCGCCTGGTTGAGCGCCAGCATCGCATTCACATTCGGCAGGCTCACTCCACTGTGACCGATTTCGCCAGATTGCGCGGCTGGTCCACGTCCGTGCCCTTGATCACCGCCACGTGATAGGCGAGCAGCTGCACCGGCACGGCATAGACCAGCGGCGCGATCAGCGGGTGAACGCGTGGCATTTCGATCGTGGCGAGGCAGCCCTCACCCGCCTGCGCAATGCCCTCCGCGTCCGAGATCAGCACGACTTTACCGCCACGCGCGCGCACTTCCTGCATGTTGCTCACGGTCTTTTCGAACAGCGGGCCAGAGGGCGCGAGCACGATCACCGGCACGGCTTCGTCGATCAAGGCGATCGGCCCGTGCTTCATCTCGCCGCTGGCATAGCCTTCGGCGTGGATATAGCTGATTTCCTTGAGCTTCAGCGCGCCTTCCAAGGCTAGCGGATAGTCCGGTCCGCGCCCGAGATAGAGCACGTCGCGCGCCGGGGCGATGAGGTGTGCCATCGCGGCAATCTCGTCGTCATGCGCCAGCGCGGCGTTGAGCGCGGCAGGCGTTTCCGCCAGATGGGAAACGATTTCAGCCTCTTCCGCCCGGCTCAGCCGCCCATGCTTCACTGCCAGATGTGCTGCCAGCGCGGCCAGCACTGCGAGCTGGCAGGTGAAAGCCTTGGTGCTGGCGACGCCGATTTCCGGCCCGGCGTGGGTGGGCAGCAGCAAGTCCGCCTCGCGCGCCATCGAGCTTGTCGGCACGTTGACCACGACCGCGATGGTCTGCCCTGCCGCCTTACAATGGCGCAGAGCCGCCAGCGTATCCGCCGTCTCGCCGCTCTGCGAAATGAACAGCGCGAGGCCGCCGGGCTCCAGCACCGGGTCGCGGTAGCGGAACTCGCTCGCCACATCGATATCGACAGGAAGCCGCGCGAACTGCTCGAACCAGTACTTGGCGACCATGCCTGCATAGAAGCTGGTGCCGCAGGCGACGATGGTCACACGCGAAATCTTCGAAAGGTCGAAATCGATCTGCGGCAGCGCCACGGTCTGGTCGATCCGGCGCAGATAGCTGCGCAAGGTCTGCGCCACCACGGTCGGCTGCTCGAAGATTTCCTTCTGCATGAAGTGGCGGAACTCGCCCTTCTCGATCGCGGCAGAGGTCGCGCCTGAGGCCACGATGGGCCGCGTGACAGGCGCATTGTTCACATCGAAGATCTCCGCGCCTTCGCGGGTGATCACCACCCAGTCGCCCTCTTCGAGGTAAGTGATGCGCTGCGTCAGCGGCGCGAGCGCCAAGGCGTCGGAACCGAGATAGGTCTCGTCATCCCCGTAGCCCACAACCAGCGGCGAGCCGAGCCGTGCGCCGATCAGCATGTCATCGTGCGAGCGGAACGCGATGGCGAGCGCGAAGGCACCGCGCAAGGTGGGCAGCACGGCCTTGACCGCGTCCTGCGGACTGAGCCCGGCCTCGACCTGTTCAGACACGAGATGCGCCACGACTTCGGTGTCGGTCTCGCTCTCGAAGGTGCGGCCACGTTCGATGAGCGCATCGCGCAGCGGCTTGAAGTTCTCGATGATCCCGTTGTGGACGAGCGCGAGCTCCTTGGTTGCGTGCGGGTGTGCATTGGCCGTGTTCGGCGCGCCGTGCGTTGCCCAGCGGGTATGGGCAATGCCGATGAGGCCGGATGCGGGATTGCGCGCCAATTCCAGCACGAGGCCCGAGAGCTTGCCCTCCGCGCGGCGGCGCACCAACTGGCCGCCCTCGACCAGACAGATGCCGGCGCTGTCATAGCCGCGGTATTCCATCCGGCGCAGGCCATCCACTAGCCGGTCCGCGACCTGTTCCTTGCCGACAATTCCGATAATTCCGCACATGGGAAGGTGCTTTCTTCAGAGTGTATACGGGACGCGAATACCGGGCATTTCTGCCGGAAAATCCTTGGTGTTGCGGGTTACCAGCACGCGCCCACGCGTCAGCGCCGTGGCAAGAATGATGGCGTCGGGTGTTTTGAGGCGAGGCCGTTCGCGCCTGAGCGAGGCGGCGCGGGAGGCGATCTCCATGTCGATCTCGTCGATGGCAAACCGGTCGAGAAAGGCTTCTGTCGCCCGCAAGGTCTGCCCCTCACCCTGCGAGAGGATTTCGATCCAGGCCATGCGGCTGAGCCACAAGCGCCTGCCTCCCGATACCGCACGCTTCAGCTCGCACCGAGCCGGATCGAAGCCCAGCAGCGCATCAATCACGATGTTAGAATCGAAGGCATAATCGCTCACGCAGCGTCATCTTTGCGCGTGGCGACTGCACTGCGCATGGCCAGATAGAGGCTGCGCTGGCGGTCGTCTTCAGCATCGAACAAGTCGGGAAATGCGGCCTTAACCTCCTCATAGTCGTCGTCCCAAGGCCGGGCCGACAATGCACGTTCGCGCCGCTGCCATTCCACGGCATCGCCGATATCGCGGCGTTCCTTCCAAAGGCCGAACCCGCTATCGATCCAGTCGGTTCCATTGGAGGCAGACTGCGCCTTATACGTCGCCACTGCATCGCGCAGCACCGCAGCGCGCGATTTGCCCTGCTCAGCCGCGCGCGCGTCGAGCCATTGGATGTCAGCATCGGGGAGATCGGCGAGGATGCGGGTCATAATGATATTTCGATATCATATCATGATATCGTGTCAAGTCGATTCCTGCTTGGCACTTGCCTTCAATGCCCCGCTCTTTAGGCTGGAGAGGTAAACAAATCGCCGGCCTGCCTCAGGGAAAGAGGACCATCATGCCCGACAGCACACCACTCTCCACCATGAAAGTCTTTCACCTGCCCGGTGCCTGGGGCTTGCCCACAGTCAGCCCGTTCTGCCTCAAGCTGGATGCATGGCTGCGCATGACCGGGATCCAGCATGAAAGCCGCACCGTCGCCACGCCCTTTGCCGGACCGAAGAGCAAGGCGCCATGGATCCAGATCGATGGCACCAAGCTGGGCGATTCCACCTTCATCATTGCCTATCTGACCGAGCGCTTCGGGATTGATCCCGACGAGGAGCTCACGGCAGAGCAGCGCGGGATGGCGGTGGCGATCCAGCGGCTGATCGATGAAAATCTCTACTGGACGATGGTCCATGATCGCTGGGTGCACGAGGGTAACTGGCGCACCTTCCGCGATGTCGTGCTCGGCGGCCTGCCGCTGCCGCAGCGCCGCCTGCTTGGCCCCATTGCACGGCGCGGCGTGAAAAAGCAGCTCTCTGGGCATGGCATGGGCTGCCACAGCGCCGAAGAAGTGGCCATGATCGGCCAGCGCGACGTGGCTGCGCTCGCCGCGATTCTCGGACCGAAGCCCTGGTTCTTCGGCGGTCAGCCCACCTCGACCGATGCGGTGGTCTATGCCCAGCTCATCAACATCTGGCATCCGCCGCTGGAAAGCGAGGTCAAGCGCGCGATCGGTGAGCAGCCGAACCTCGTGGGCTTTCTCGACCGGTTTAAGGCGCGATTCTACCCTTGAGCGGTGGCGCGGTTCGTCCGCCACCACTTGAATGTGAAAACCGCGTCGCTCGGCCCATCGCGTCCCAGTTCGGAAAGCTTGGCCATCGCTTCGGCCACGCTCGGGATATGGCTCTCCTGCACCTCCCACAGCGCGAGCGAAGGCTCCATCGGCTCGAACCATTCGCCGCGCCGCCCCAGCACGGCGCGGTGATCAGTCTGACGATAGACGAAGGCTTCGAGCGAAGCCACATCACGCCAGACCGAGAGGTTGACGATGCAATCCGCGTCGCCCGCCAGCGCTTCGATCGCGATCGCATCGTTGGCATTGCCATCACCCACCAGCCGCCAGATAAACCCCTCCGCCACATCGGCCTCAGCGTTCACGTGATCGAGCGCGGCCGCGAACCCGTCGTTGGCAGGATCGCCCTTGGGTTTGCGGAAACGCGCGACATTGAGCTGGGCGATAGGCATGGGCGACTTCGTTCAGATAGACTGTCGGAACGTGATGGTCCGCCCGGTTTCGACAAATCCCGCAGCAAGGTGGAAGGCAAGGCCCTCGTCATTCTCGAGCCAGGTATCGGAAGCGAACTCGAGGCACCCCTTGGCACGGCCCCAGTCCGCTATCGCAGCAACCAGCTGCCGGGCTAGACCCTGCCGCCGCGCGCGGGGCGCAACGCAGATGCCTTCCAGAAAGACCACCGGCGATGTGTCGCAACCGTTTACGTAGTCGTGGCGAAGCGTGCCTTCCGCAAAGCCGATGACCTCGCCGTCCTCCACCGCGACAAGATTGCGGTAGCGCTGCGGATCCTTAAGCTGCTCCTCGGCCTCGGCACGGTGGACGCTCGCCGGCTCATCGTCCCACAGGAGGTGCCGCAGTGCCGCCCAGCCGTCGAGGTGCTCCGGACCTGCCGGAACAATGGCGATCATTTCCGTTCCGCCTTCTTGCGCTTCATCGCATCGTGGAAGCGGTCGGCCCAGCCGGGCTTCACCAGCTGCTCGCCGCGCACCAGCCGCAGCTCGCCATCGGCCACATCGCGGCTGACCGCGCTGCCCGCCGCCACGATGGCGTCTGCGCCGATCTTCACCGGCGCGATCAGCGCGGAGTTGGAACCGATGAACGCGCGCTCGCCGATTACGGTGCGATACTTGAAATAGCCGTCATAGTTGCAGGTGATCGTGCCCGCGCCGATGTTTGCGCCCGCGCCTACATCGGCATCACCCAGATAGGTGAGGTGATTGGCCTTGGCGCCCTTGTGGAGCACCGCGTTCTTCACTTCGACGAAGTTGCCGACACGCGCCTTCTCTTCCAGCACAGCGCCCGGCCGCAGCCGCGCGAAAGGGCCGACCGAAGCGCCGCTTGCCAGCTGCGCGCCCTCGATATGGCAGAAGGCATGGATCACCACGTTGTCCGCCACGGTCACGCCAGGGCCGAACACCACGTTTTGCTCCACCGTCACATCGCGGCCGAGCACCGTATCCCAGGCAAACCACACCGTCTCGGGCGCGACGAGGCTCGCCCCGTCGGCCATGGCGGCCAGCCGCCGCTTTGCCTGCCAACGGCCTTCGGCTTCGGCGAGTTCGGCGCGGCTGTTGATGCCGGCCACCTCATCCGGATCATCGGTGACGACCACCGCGCAGACCCGGCCATCGCCGTTCGCCACATTGACGATATCTGTGAGGTAGTATTCACCTTGCGCATTGTCGTTGCCAACGCGCGCGAGCAGCTGGAACAGCTCGTCCCCGCGCACCGCCATCAGGCCCGAATTGCACAAAGTGCAGGCGCGCTCGGCTTCGGTAGCGTCCTTGTGCTCGACCATCTTGCTGACCACGCCGCCGTCCGCGATCACCCGGCCATATTGCAGCGCGTCTTCGGGTTCGAACGCCAGCACGACCACCGCCGGATTGTCCGCCCCGTGCAGCCTCGCCAGCATCGCGCGCATCGTCTCGCTGCGCACGAAGGGCACGTCGCCATAAAGGATCAGCACATCGCCCCCAAAGCCCGTCAGCGCGGCTTCCGCCTGTTGCACCGCATGGCCCGTGCCCAGTTGCGGGTCCTGCACGGCAAGCTCCGCGTTGCCCCCCAATGCCACCTCCAGCTGCTCGCGCCCACTGCCGACCACCACCACCTTGCGCTGCGGTTCCAGAGCATCGGCGCTGGCCATGAGGTGCATCAGCATTGGCCGCCCGGCGATGGGGTGCAGCACTTTGTGCAGATCACTTTTCATGCGCGTGCCCTTGCCGGCGGCAAGGACAACAAGAGCGAGCGGAACAGCTGAGTCAGTCATACAAACGTTCTTGCCAGCATTTCCTTGCAGTTTCCAGAATGGGCCGTCACGGGCTTGCGGATGACTGACTTTCCCTTCGATATTGTCGGGTTCGACCTTGACGGCACGCTGCTCGATACCGCGCTCGATCTCGGCCACGCGCTGAACCACGCGCTGGTCCATATCGGCCGCCCGGCCATTCCAGTCGGGGAAGCGCGGCGCTTCATTGGCGGCGGCACCGGGCAGATGCTGCGCACCGCGCTGGCGGAAAGCGGCGGCCCAGGTGATTTGGACGTGCCCGCGCTGCAGGATGTGCTGGTCGACTTCTATGCGACAAACATCGCCCGCCACACCCGGCTGTTCCCCGGCGGCGAGGCCATGCTGGATGCCCTCGCGGCGCGCGGCGTACGCCTCGCGGTCGCGACCAATAAGCGCGAGGACCTCGCTCGCTGCCTGTTCGGCGAACTCGGGCTGACCAGCCGCTTTGCCACGATCATCGGCGGCAACACGCTCGGCCCCGGCACCGCCAAACCCGCGCCCGATATGCTCCATGCCATGGTGGAGCAGTGCGGCGGCGGGCGCGCGGCGTTTGTGGGCGATACCACCTTCGATGTCGGCGCAGCGCGCGCGGCGGGCATGCCGGTCGTCGCGGTGCGATTTGGCTTCTGCGATCTGCCGCCCGATGAGCTAGGCGCGGATGCCGTTATCGACCATTTCGGTGATCTGCTGCCCGCGCTTGAGGCTCTGGGCTGATACGCCGGCCCCTCATCGCATCCTTGCCATTCGCCGCCTCGCGCCCCACTTTCAGATCAAGCGCGGGCCGGACCGACTGACCGCTCACACAGGAGATACCCGATGGCTGAAGACTACGTGCCCCCCAAAGTCTGGACCTGGGACAAGTCCAACGGCGGCGCGTTTGCCGCGGTGAACCGCCCCACGGCCGGTGCGCAGCGCGAGGCGGAGCTGCCCGTGGGCGAGCATCCCTTCCAGCTCTATTCGCTCGGCACGCCCAACGGCCAGAAGGTCACGATCATGCTGGAGGAGCTGCTCGAGCTCGGCATCACCGCCGCCGAATACGATGCCTGGCTGATCAAGATCTTCGAAAACGACCAATTCGGCAGCGGCTTTGTCAGCATCAATCCCAATTCGAAGATCCCCGCGATGGTCGATCGCAGCGGGCCGGAGCCAATCCGCGTGTTCGAATCCGGCGCGATCCTCATGCACCTTGCCGAAAAGTTTGGCCACTTCCTGCCCTCCAGCGGCGCGGCGCGCGCCGAAGTGCTGTCGTGGCTGTTCTGGCAGGTCGGCTCCGCCCCGTTTATGGGCGGCGGCTTCGGGCACTTCTACCACTACGCGCCGTTCAAGATCGAATATGCGATCGATCGCTACTCCATGGAAACCAAGCGCCTGTTCGATGTGGCCAACAACCGCCTCAAGGAAACCCGCTTCCTCGGCGGCGATGACTATTCCATCGCCGACATGTCGGCCTATCCTTGGCTCGGCAATATCTACCGCGGCGAAGCCTATGGCGAGGCGGCAACCTTCCTCTCCATGCACGAATACGAAGCCGTCGGGCGCTGGGTCGCGGAAATCGACGCACGCCCGGGCGTGAAGCGCGGCCGGCTGGTCAACACCAACAAGGGCATCCTCGAACGCCACAGCGGGTCCGATTTTGCGGCGCTGCCGGAAGTTGTGCTCTGACCGAATAACGGATGGGGCAAAACCTGCCCCATCCGCCCCTTTTCATTCACAAAGACGCCGCTATAAGCGCGCCTTCCCGCTGGGGCGTCGCCAAGTGGTAAGGCACCGGTTTTTGGTACCGGCATTCGGAGGTTCGAATCCTCCCGCCCCAGCCAGATAGTCACCCAATACTCCGATGAACGGCGCGTCAGGCGCCCTCTTTTTGCGGCTTGCCTGACGACAAGCTCCGGCCCGATACTCATCGGTGGTTGAGCGTTGAACGAATCGGCGCCGGTCAGGAAGAGGCCGATCAAAAAAGAAACCGCAATACTGGTTGATGAGGCCGCGCAATCAACCGCGGCGCTGGGTCCGCTGGGCGGTATCGCGCGAGGATTTTGTGGGCGCGGTGGCGCTCTTGCTGCGCGAACCCACAGGTAATCCGGTGCCCGCCTTGCGCCACGCGCGGTCCGTGGGGAAGCACGTAGTTCAGATCCTTTCGGCAAAGAGCAAGCTCGCACCCGATAGCAAGGGCAAGCGCTTCAAAGACTCAGCCTAGCAGTACAACCCGTTCCTGCCAGCGGGCACGCAATACCATCTGGCCGTGCAGCAGGGTATGAAGAACTGGCTCGACAAGCTGGAGCTCGATGCGCTGGAGCGGGACCGCGCCAACTTCATTTCCCAGATCATCATCGACAGCCTTGCCCCGGCCAACACCCTGATCTGCAATCCCACCGCACAGAAGCGGCTGATCGACAGCGAGGGGAGGAGCCTGATCAAGGGCCTGCGCAACGCCTACAACGACATCATGTACAACAAGGGCCAGATCAGCCAGGTCGACAAGTGGCCCCGCAAGCCGGGCGAGAACGTCGCGACCTCCAAAGGTCAGGTCGTCCACCGCACGCCGATGATGGAGCTGACCCAGTATGCGCCGACGACTGAAGACGTCCATGTGATCCCGCAGCTGACGATCCCGCTGCAGATCAACGAGATGTACATCCACGATCTCAGTCCGGAAAAGTCGATCGTGAAGTGGCAGGTCGACAATGGCATCCAGACCTTCGTGATCAGCTGGAAGAACCCCGCGAAAAGCGATGGCCACTGGGACATGGCCGATTACGTGGCCGCCTGGAGTGAAGCGATCGGCGTGACCTCAGCCATCACCGGCACGAGGAAGCTCAACGTCTCAGCAGGCTGCTCGGGCGGGCAGACCACCGCGATGCTGGCCAGCAGGATGGCCGCCGATGGCCCAGCACGTCGCCTTGCAGCACGCAGGCCACGTGCGCAAACTGGTCCTCGCAGGAACCACCGCGGGGATGCTGATGGTGCCGGGCAAGAGCGAGGCGCTAAGCAAGATGATCAATCCGCGCCGCTAAGTCGACCCGGCGTACATGGAGCAGGATTTCCGCACGCTCTATGGCGGGCTCATCGGCGGCAAGGACGAGCACATTCCCCGGCCCAAGCCGCCCAGCCTGCGCGGTTACCTGTACCAGTTGCTGGGCATGCTCGGCTGGAAAAGCGTCCCGGCACTGCCGTTCATCAAGACTGAAACGCTGCTTATGATGGGTCAGGAGGATGCGATTGTCCCGCCCCTCGACGGCGATATGCTCAAGGTGCTGATTCCGGGCAGCCGGCTGGAGATGTTCGAAGAGGGCGGGCACTTGTTCATGCTGACGCACAAGGACCGGACTGCGGCGCTGCTACGCGAGTTCCTGTCCGAACCGCAGGCCGAGGCAGCGTAATACCAATCGCGCCAGGCGGGCGGCGTTGGGGGTGGGCATGCCGCAATCCGCGCGCTAGCGTATCGGGCAATGACCCAGCCTCAGCCTCAGCCTCAGCCTCAGCCCCAACCCCAACCTCAGCCCCAGGCCCAGCCTCAGGCCCAGCCTCAGGCCCGCCTCAATCCGATCTACACTGCAATGCCGGTTACGGTTTTCGAGCACATGTCCGGCCTTGCGCGCAGCCTTGGCGCAATCAATCTCGGGCAGGGCTTTCCCGATGCGCCGCCACCTGCCGCACTCACGGCCGCCGCCATGCGCGCGATGGAAACCCGCTCACAGCAGTATCCGCCCAGCGCGGGCGTACCCGAACTGCGCGATGCGGTCGCAGCCTACTATGCGCGCACGCAGGGCCTCGCGCTCGCCCGTGAGCAGGTGATCGTCACCTCCGGCGCGACCGAAGCCATCGCCGCCGCGATCCTCGCCGTGGTCGGCGCGGGGGACGAAGTGCTGCTCTTTGCTCCGGCCTATGATGCTTATGCCCCGCTGGTGCGCCGCGCGGGCGGGGTGCCGGTGTTCGTGCCGCTCGCCCCGCCTGGCTGGCACTATGCCGAGGCCGCCATCGTTGCGGCGATCAGCCCGCGCACCCGCGCGATGATCATCAACGATCCGCTCAATCCCACAGGGTCAGTCGCCAGCCCCGAAGACCTCGCTCACCTCGCGCGCCTGTGCATCACGCACGATCTCCTCGCGATCTGCGATGAGGTGTGGGAGGCGGTGCGCTTCGATAGCCGCGCGCACCGCTCGCTGCTGGCCGAACCCGGTATGGCCGCGCGTGCGATCAAGATCGGCTCTGCGGGCAAGATCTTCGGCGCGACCGGCTGGAAGGTCGGCTGGCTGGCGGCAGACGCAGCGCTCGCAGCCGTGCTCGCCAAGGCGCACCAGTTCATCACCTTCACCACCCCGCCCATGCTGCAATGGGCCGCCGCCGAGGGACTTGCCGATCCCGCTATCACCGCCGCGCTCCACGCCGATTGGGCCGCATCGCGCAAGGTGCTGATCGAAGGCCTAGCCCGCGAAGGCTTCGCCGTGCTGGGCAGCGCCGCCACGTGGTTCGCCTGCATCGATCTTGCCGCCAGCGGCATTGCGCTGGACGACCGCAGATTCAGCGAGCGCGCGGTGCGCGAGGCGGGCGTCGCCTCTATCCCGCTTTCCGCGCTGTGGGAAGGTGCGGGCGGCCCCACGACCATCGTGCGCCTGTGCTACTGCAAGCCGCCCGCGATGCTGGAGGACGCGGTCGCGCGCCTCAGCCGCTGGCGCTCCGGGCTTTGAAAATCAGCGGCCTTGCGGCACCTTGCGCAGGCCGCGCAGCACATCGGCCCACGACACGAGCTTGTAATTCTGCGCGGCGGGCGCGTTGTCCCCGTCCTGCGCCACGAACAACCCGGCAGAATAGCCCGCGCCGAAGCTGCCGGAATGGAACGCAATGCCGTCGGTTTCCTCGGTCGATCCCAAGGCGCCTGCCGCAATGCGAAAGCGGCCCGCAGGTTTGAGGCCGGGCAGGCGAAACAGCGCATAGGCATTGTCGCCCTGGCTCGAGGCAATCAGCCAGCCGCTGCG
>CANEVG010000043.1 GCA_947442095.1 Sphingomonadaceae bacterium | reverse complement strand
GTGCAGGTCTTGCGTTCCTGCCGCTGTATTTGTGGTTTGCCAGCGACTGGGAGCTGCTACGCCAGCCCGTGCTGGTGGCGATCTGGGCGCTGGTCATCGCCTTCCTGATGATTTCCAATCTGCCAACCCTCAGCTGGGGTTCGCTCCGTCCGCGCCGCGCGATCCGGCTTGAGGTCATCGCGCTGGCAGGAATGGTCACCGTGGCCTTGTTGACGGAACCCTGGCTCACGCTTGTGGGAGTCTGTGCAGTGTATCTCGCGTTGATGCCGCTGGGGGTCTGGCGCTATCGCCGGATCAGGCTGCAGCGCGCATCGGCTTTGCCGCAAGTGCCGACACCGGACCTGACCTGACGGCACGCACCGGACTGCGACGTGGGCGGATTGCTGCCACGGGCACGGCGGGCACGGTTTGCGCTGTGATCTGGACCAGAAAATCACGATCTGCGGCAATGGCGCGCGAATCCGCCATCAGCTTGCGCAGGGCCGGAAGCTGCGCTTGCACGGTGATCAAGATCGCCGCGATGGCACCGCAGCCTGCACCCGCCATGATCAGCGATGCGAGGAGTGGGACGAGAGACATGGATACACTGCCTTTCAAGCCTGGGCTTGCCGAGCCTGCCATCCCAATGCGGATTGACAGGTGGGGACCACCCTGTGGATAATTGGGGGGCAGAATCGGCAAAAGCACCGCTTCCTGCTTTGTACGCTATGTGTTCTACATTTGTTCGGGCGTGTCAACAGGATTCTAGCTGTCAGTTCGCTCGGCCAGATGCAATCAAGACAAGACGATGTTCGCTCGATCCAGGCATAAGAGCAGCAAGTCCAAAAAGAATTGATCAGGGGCTATGCCGTCTGTAGGCCTCTCGCGCTGGCATTACAGGACCACTAGGCCTCGCCAGAATGCGAACCGGCAATACAGCCTAGCAGCAATATCAGTTCTCCCATGCTATCCCCCTGTATAGGTTAGATGCCGATTACCAAGATGTTGAAATGCCTTCTAACACATTCGAGATTGCATCTTGTCGCTCAAATGCGGTATATACTTACAAAGTATGCCTTTTCAGGCATAATATTTCCGGGTTCAGTCTGCCGCCATGATTGGCTCGGCATTGATCCGCCGGAGAGGTGCGTGCGCTGGGGTGTTCCTTTGGGAATGCTCCGGGGACGCGGATACCGGCGCGCCCGTTCATTGTACCGACGAACTGCGGCAAGAAATGCCTGACCAACCACCATTCGATGAGCCGCATGCAAGCACAGCATGCAAGTTGAACCCACCGGGATCGGATGCACGCGCAACGGCGCACTGCAAGTTCCACTAAACGTAATAATTATTGGACATAGAGCGGATTGCGTGGCCGCGATGCGGCTTAATGCGATCGCAAATGGCTCTGGACGGTGAGCCATTGTGCGGCTAACGGCCACGCAGCTTCAACGCGAGTCGGACATGGTGTCAGGCCTGCGGAAGAGCAAATCCACATGGAATGCGCAACCACCGGTGCTGCAGTCGGGTCTTTCCGCAAGCGGTTCCTGCATTCCAGAGGCTCAACCGGAAAGGAACGTACTATGGCGGCTCCCGTCGTCACCATGTCGCAGCTTATTGAAGCTGGCGCACACTTTGGCCACCAGACCCACCGGTGGAACCCGCGCATGAAGCCTTACATCTTCGGCGCGCGCAATGGTATCCACATCCTCGATCTTTCGCAGACCGTGCCGCTGTTCGCGCGCGCGCTCGAGTTCGTCTCCGCCACGGTGCAGGGCGGCGGCAAGGTGTTGTTCGTGGGCACCAAGCGCCAGGCGCAGGAGCCGATTGCCCAAGCCGCACGCGCTTCGGGCCAGCATTATGTCAACCATCGCTGGCTGGGCGGCATGCTAACCAACTGGAAAACTATTTCGGGTTCGATCAAGCGCTTCAAGGCGCTGGAAGAGCAGCTTTCGGGCGACACTGCGGGTCTGACCAAGAAGGAAGTGCTCCAGCTGACGCGTGAGCGCGACAAGTTCGAGCTGTCGCTCGGCGGCATCCGCGACATGGGCGGTATTCCCGACGTGATGTTCGTGATCGACGCCAACAAGGAAGAGCTGGCGATAAAGGAAGCCAACGTTCTGGGCATTCCGGTCGTGGCGATCCTCGACTCGAACGTCTCCCCCGATGGCATCGCGTTCCCGGTTCCGGCGAACGACGACGCCAGCCGCGCGATCCGCCTCTATTGCGAAGCCATTGCTGCAGCCGCCACGCGCGGCGGCCGCGATGCCGCCATCGCTTCGGGCGCGGATCTGGGTGCAATGGCCGAACCGATCGCCGAAGACGCGATCGAAGTGGCCGAGCCCACCGAGGCCTGATCCGGCAGGCGGCGGCGAGCTGCCCCGGGGGTCCGCTCCCGCACGGTATCGTCACCGAACTGTCCTGAATTGCCAATAGGGCCCGCAGCACGTGCTTTGATTGCACAGGGCTGCGGGCCAGTTCCGGTTCAAGAACCGCCCTGTTTCAGAAAAGAGGATGAGCGCAATGGCTTTTACCGCCGCTGACGTGAAGAACCTGCGCGAGCGCACTGGCGCTGGCATGATGGATTGCAAGAAGGTGCTCGACGAGACGGGCGGCGATATCGAAGCGGCAGTCGACGTGCTGCGCGCCAAGGGCCTTGCCGCTGTCGCCAAGAAGTCGAGCCGCACCGCAGCCGAAGGCCTTGTTGGCGTGGCGGTTGCGGGCACCCGCGGTGTCGCCGTCGAAGTCAACTCCGAGACCGATTTCGTCGCCAAGAACGATCAGTTCCAGGATTTCGTCCGCAAGACCACCATGGTTGCGCTCGGCCTTGCGGCTGACGAGGTCGAGGCGCTCAAGTCGGCTGCCTATCCCGACGGCGGCACGGTTGCCGACAAGCTGACCAACAACGTCGCCACCATTGGTGAGAACCAGCAGGTTCGCCGCATGAAGACCGTCTCGGTTTCGAGCGGTCTGGTCGTGCCCTACATGCACAACGCCGCCGCGCCGAACCTCGGCAAGATCGGCGTGCTCGTCGCGCTGGAATCCGAAGCCGCTGCCGACGTACTCGAGCCGCTGGGCAAGCAGATCGCGATGCACATTGCGGCGGCCTTCCCGCAGGCGCTGAGCGCTGAGGGCCTCGATCCCGAGATGATCGCCCGCGAGCGCAAGATCGCGGCTGAGAAGGCAGCCGAGAGCGGCAAGCCCGCCGAAGTGCAGGCCAAGATGGTCGACGGTGCGATTGCCAAGTTCGCCAAGGACAACGCGCTGCTCAGCCAGGTCTTCGTCATGGACAACAAGACCCCCATCGCGCAGGTCGTCGAGGCCGCCGGCAAGGCCGCAGGCGCTAAGATTACATTGACTGACTATGTCCGTTTTCAGCTCGGTGAAGGCATCGAGAAAGAAGCGACCGACTTTGCCGCCGAAGTGGCTGCGGCAGCCGGTATTAAGTAAACCTTTTGCATCAAGGGCGTCCCCGTTTGGTGCGGGGACGCCATTGCGGCATCGCAGGCGGCGTTCGCGCCCCGCTAACGCCCGTACAATCCTGATCGCGCCCTTGGCACGCGCCGCCCCTCGCGTATAAGAGCGGCGCTTTCCCAATGACGAGTTCCATCGAACGATGAGCCTTCCCCCGATCAAGCGAGTCCTTCTCAAGCTTTCGGGCGAAGTGCTGATGGGCAGCCAGCCTTTCGGCATCGATACCGATTTCGTCGGGCAGATGGCCGAGGAACTCAAGGCGGCCAAGGAAACCGGGCTGGAGCTGTGCCTCGTCATCGGCGGCGGCAATATCTTTCGCGGCATGGCTGGCGCTGCCAAAGGCATGGACCGCGCCCAGGCGGACTACATGGGCATGCTCGCTACGATTATGAACGCGCTGGCCATGCAGAGCGCGCTGGAAAAGATCGGCGTCGAAACCCGCGTGCAATCTGCCATCCAGATGGACGAAGTCTGCGAGCCGGTTATCCGCCGCCGCGCCGAGCGCCATCTGCAGAAGGGCCGAGTGGTGATCTTTGCCGCGGGCGTGGGCGCCCCTTATTTCACCACCGATTCTGGCGCGGCGCTGCGTGCGGCCGAGATGAAATGCGATGCGCTGCTCAAGGGCACCAGCGTCGACGGGGTCTATGACGATGATCCCAAGAAGAATCCCGATGCCAAGCGCTATGTCACCGTTGATTATGACACGGTGCTGGCCGACAATCTCAAGGTCATGGACGCATCCGCCGTTGCGCTGTGCCGCGACAATGCGATTCCGATCATCGTGTTTTCGATCCGCGAACGGGGCAATCTTGCCCGCGTGCTGGCGGGTGAGGGCACCCAAACCATCGTCCAGAAGGAAGCCTGACTTATGGCAAAGTTCGACAAGGCGGATCTTGAACGGCGTATGAAGGGCGCAGTCGAGTCGCTAAAGGGTGATCTTTCGGGCTTGCGCACGGGCCGGGCAAACACCGCGCTGCTTGAGCCGGTCATGGTCACGGTCTACGGGTCCAACACTCCGCTCAATCAGGTCGCGACGATTTCCGCGCCCGAGCCGCGCATGCTCACAGTGCAGGTTTGGGACAAGTCGAATATCGGGCCAGTTGAGAAGGCGATCCGTTCGGCAGGTCTCGGGCTCAACCCGATCAACGATGGCAACACGCTGCGGCTGCCGATCCCGGATCTCACCGAGGATCGCCGCAAAGAACTTGCGAAACTCGCCTCGCAATACTCTGAAAAGGCTAAGATTGCCATTCGCAACGTGCGGCGAGATGGCATGGATGCGCTGAAGGCCGACGAGAACAAGAAGGAAATCTCCGAGGACGAGCGTAAGCGGCTCGAAACCGAGCTGCAGAAGCTGACCGACGAGCAGATCAAGGCGGCGGACGATGTGACGGCGCAGAAGGAAAAGGAAATCCTCGGCAAGTGAACGCAGCAGCGGCGCCAAACCCGAACGGTGCTGCGTCCGGCCAACCCGCCGGGGGCATTTCCGGGCCTGCGCGCCACGTGGCCATCATCATGGATGGCAATGGCCGCTGGGCGAAGACGCGGCTGCTGCCGCGCGCCGTGGGGCATAAGCGCGGGGTCGATGCGGTGCGTGAAGTGGTGCGTGCGGCGCGCCACATGGGGCTGGAGGCGCTCACGCTCTATGCTTTTTCCTCCGAAAACTGGAAGCGACCGGAAGACGAGATTTCCGATCTCATGGGCCTACTGCGCGCCTTTATCCGCAGTGATGTTGACGAATTTGCCGCCAACGACGTTCGGCTCAAGGTTATCGGCAACTACCGCGTTCTGCCAGCCGATATCGTCGGCCTTATCGACGACGCGCTGGCGCGTACCGAGCACAACCACCGCACCACATTGGCCATTGCACTCAATTATGGCTCGCAGCAGGAGATCGCCCGCGCCGCTGCCGCTGCTGCAGCCAAGGGTGAGGTGACGGTCGCAGGAATCGAGGCCGAGCTGGATACGGCCGATCTGCCACCGCTCGATCTCCTGATTCGCACTTCGGGCGAAGTGCGGCTCTCGAATTTCCTGCTGTGGCAGGCCGCCTATGCCGAAATGTGGTTCACCGATGTGCTGTGGCCCGATTTCACGCCCGGCCACTTGCGCGAGGCGCTGGACCACTTCGCCACGCGCGAGCGGCGCTATGGGGGACGTTGATCCCCTGATGAGTGCAGCGCCAGCTGCGCCGGTCTCCGCACCAGCGGCATCCAGTGATTTGCGCGTTCGTGTGATTTCGGCCATTGTCATGCTGGCGCTGGCGGGTTTCGCCGTCTGGCAGGGCGGCATGGTGCTCAAGGGTTTCATCGCGATCGTCGGGCTTGGCGTTTTTGCCGAATATGCCGCGCTGGCGGTGAAGATCGCGCCTGATCCGGCGCGCGTGGTGACGGCGATGGTCACGGGCGCGTTCTACATCGGCTGGGCATCCCTGGCGCTGATTGTGATGCCGGTGGCGATGCTCGTCGGGGTGCTGGGTGTGGTGATTTGCACCGATACCGGCGCCTATTTCGCGGGTCGCGCTGTTGGCGGACCCAAGATCGCGCCCAGCATCAGCCCGTCGAAGACTTGGTCGGGCCTTGCGGGCGGCATGGCCGCTGCCGCGCTGTGGACCACTTTCGCGGCGTTTGCGGGCGGCTATCTCATCTCCGGCATGTCGCCCACCGGCCCCAGCGTGACTGAGGCGCTGCGCACCACGCATCTCGGCATGGCGGCGCTGATCGGCGCCGGGCTGGCCATTGCGGCGCAGGCGGGGGATTTCTATGAAAGCTGGCTAAAGCGCCGGGCCGGGGTAAAGGACAGCTCGCGGCTAATCCCCGGTCACGGGGGACTGTTCGACCGGGTTGACGGATTGCTCCCCGTGGCGATCATTGCAGGAACGGCCTGGGCGGCTGGCGGAGGAGCAGGCGGCGCATGAGCCGGACGATAACGATACTTGGCGCAACCGGCTCGGTTGGCGCATCCACGCTCGATTTGGTGCGCCGCAACCCGGATGTTTTTCGGGTTATCGCGCTCACGGCCAACAACAGCGCCGCCGAACTCGCCGCGCTCGCCCGAGAATTTGGCGCGGAGATTGCGGTCGTCGCCGACGAGGCAAGTCTGCCCGAACTGCGCGCGGCCCTCTACGGCAGCGGCATTGCTGCGGCGGGCGGCGAGGCGGCGGTGATCGAGGCGGGCGCTCGCGGGGCGGATATCACAATGGCGGCGATTGTCGGCTGTGCGGGCCTTGCGCCCACCATGGCCGCAATTGAATGCGGCAAGGTCGTGGCGCTTGCCAACAAGGAAGCTCTGGTTTCGGCCGGAGAGGTGATGACCGCTGCGGTCGCGCGCACCGGCGCGACGCTGCTGCCGGTGGATAGCGAGCACAACGCAATCTTCCAGTGCCTTGCCGGAAACGATCCCGCGCATGTCCACGCGATTACGCTGACTGCGAGCGGCGGCCCGTTCCGCGAATGGGAGATGGAACGCCTCCACCGCGCAACGCCTGCCGAAGCGGTCAAGCATCCCACCTGGTCGATGGGCGCCAAGATCAGCGTCGATTCGGCAACGATGATGAACAAGGGGCTCGAATTCATCGAGGCCTATCACCTTTTCCCCGTCGGCGTGGAAAAGCTGCGCATTGTGCTGCATCCCCAGTCGATCGTGCATTCGATGGTCGAGTACTGCGATGGCTCGACGCTGGCGCAGCTCGGCCCGTCCGACATGCGCGTGCCGATCGCCTCGGCGCTGGCGTGGCCCGCGCGCATGGATACACCTTGTGCGCCGCTCGATCTGGCGGCCATCGGTAGCCTCAGCTTCTTCAAGCCCGACGAGGAACGCTTTCCCGCGACACGCGTTGCGCGTGAGGCCGTGATTGCGGGCGGCGCGGCACCCGCGGTGCTCAATGCGGCGAACGAAATTGCCGTTGCCGCCTTCCTCGCTGGTCAGATCGGGTTCACCCGCATCGTGTCATGCGCAGAATCTGTACTGGCGCGCGGCCTGCCAAAGCCACCTGCTTCGCTTGACGAAGTGATCGCAGTGGACCGGGAGGCTCGCATCCGGGCGCGTGAAACCATGGAGTGTGTGCCTTGAGCTCCGCTATCGAAAGCCCCGGTCTGCTCCTCACGCTGCTGGCATTCTTCCTGGTGCTCGGGCCGCTCGTGTTTATTCACGAGCTGGGCCACTATCTGGTTGGCCGCCTGTTCGGGGTGAAGGCCGAAAGCTTTTCTATCGGCTTCGGCAAGGAACTGGCAGGCTGGACGGACAAGCGCGGCACCCGCTGGAAGCTCTCTGCCTTGCCGCTGGGCGGCTATGTGCAGTTTGCGGGCGACATGAACCCCGCCAGCGTGCCCAGCGCCGAATGGCTCGCGCTGCCCGCCGCAGAGCGCGAGCAGACGTTTCAGGCCAAGCCTGTGCTGCAGCGCGCCTTGATCGTGCTGGCCGGGCCGGTCACCAATCTCCTTTTGGCCGTGGCAATCTTGGCCGGTTTCACCATGGCTTATGGCAAAGTGGTGGTGCCGCCCGTGGTCGGCCTGATCCAGCCGGGGTCGGCTGCCGAGAAGGCCGGCGTGCAATTGGGGGACAAGGTCGTTTCGCTGCACGGATCGGCCGTGGGTAGCTTTGTCGATGTGCGTCTTGCCGTGGCGCAGCACCCGGGCGAACCGCTTGATCTCGTGGTCGAGCGCCAAGGCCGCATGGTCGTGATCGGCGCTGTCGCCGCGAGCAAGGAAGTGACTGATCGCTTCGGTAACACCCAGCGTATCGGTTATTTCGGCATCGGCCCCGCCTCGGCGGAGCGTGTCGATGTCGGCCCGATCGAAGCTGTGGGTGAGGCGGTGATTCAGACGCGCGACATCATGGGCATGATGATCACGGGTATTGAGCAGATCATCACCGGAAAGCGCGAGGTCAAAGAACTTGGGGGGCCGATCAAGATCGCCAAGTATTCAGGGGAACAGCTGGTTTCCGGCTGGTCCAACTATGTCTGGTTCATCGCGCTAATCTCGATTAACCTCGGGTTCATCAACCTCTTGCCAATTCCGGTGCTCGATGGTGGTCACCTCGCGTTCTATGCAATCGAGGCGGTGCGGCGCAAGCCGGTCAGCCAGCGCGGGCAGGAATGGGCCGTCCGCACTGGCATGGCGCTGGTGCTGGCGCTGATGCTTTTGGTGACATTCAACGACGTGGCGTCGCTGAAGTTTTTCGCAGGGTAATGCGGCGGCAGAGGGTCTGCATCGCCTCCCCTGCGCAAGTCGATGGTCGGGAGTTCCGGGGGGAGCCGGATTTTTGCACAAATTGCGGGGCAAATGCGGCTTGCTGCGGCCTGCTTGCTTGATTGGCAGGCGCGCATCGGGCAGGGAGCGACATCGCAGTCCATGACGGAACATTTCCGCCATGCACCGCTATGCTAGGAGCAGGGTGCCGGGGTTTCGGGTCTCGGGTGCCTTGTTGCGTGAATAGCCGCACGAACAGACGGGATGTCGCTTGGTGATGAATGCTTGGAACTCGCCCCGGACTGCAGGCGGCATGAAACGCCAGAGCAATCTTGCGGTGACCTTTGCGGTGCTCGCGGCGACAACCTGCCTCGCCGGCATACCGACCCAAGCCGCGGCGCAGGCCGCCGGTGCGCAGACGCTAGTCGCCGCACCCGCCGCGGCGGCGCCCGTCGAACTCGTCCGCACCATCACCATTTCCGGAGCCCAGCGCCTCGAAGCCGACACGATCCGTTCGTACATCCGCCTCAAAGAAGGCGATCGCTACACCCAGGCCGCAGCTGATCAGGTGCTCAAGGACCTCTATGCGACCGAGCTTTTCGCCGATGTGCAGGTGCGCGACAATGCCGGCGATGTGATGATCGAGGTTAAGGAAAACCCGGTCGTCAACCGCATCATCCTTGAGGGCAACAAGCGCCTGAAGGAGGACAAGATCCTCCCCGAAATCAAGCTGGCGGCCCGGCAAATCTTTACCCGTTCGAAGGTCCGCGCCGATGTTGCGCGCATCATCGAGCTCTACAAGCGGCAAGGGCGCTTTGCCGCCTCGATCGAGCCCAAGATGGTCATGCTCGATCAAAACCGCGTCGATATCGTGTTCGAGATCAGCGAGGGGCCGAAATCGAAGGTCCGCCAGATCAACATCATCGGCAACGAGCGTTTCAACTCCGCCGCGCTGCGCTCCGAGATGGTGACCAAGCAGGCGCGCGTTTTCCGCCTGTTTTCCAGCGGCACAAGCTACGATCCCGACCGGCTCGCGTTTGACCAGCAGAAGCTGCGGCAGTTCTATCTCACCAACGGCTACGCCGATTTCCGCGTGGTTTCCGCCGTGGCGGAGCTGACACCCGACAAGCGCGATTTCATCATCACCTACGTGGTCGAGGAAGGGCAGCGCTACAAGTTCGGCGACGTGAAGGTCGATAGCCAGCTGCGCGATTTCGATGGCGATTCCCTGGCCAAGCGGCTGCCGCTCAAGCCTGCGCAGTGGTACAATGCGAAGCTGGTCGAGGACACGGTTGACAGCCTGACCGAAACCGCAGGCAGCTTCGGCTATGCCTTTGCCGACGTGCGGCCCGACTTCAACCGCAACAAGGATGACCTGACGATGTCGGTCACCTTCCGCATTGCGGAAGCGCCGCGCGTCTATGTTGAGCGGGTCGATGTCAACGGCAACTCGCTGACGCAGGACAAGGTCGTGCGCCGCGAATTCCGTATCGCAGAAGGCGATGCGTTCAACTCGTTCCAGATCAAGCGCTCGTCAAACCGCGTCAAGTCGCTGGGCTATTTCCAGGAAAAGTTCGAGGTCGAGCAGAAGCCGGGCAGCGCACAGGACCGCATCGTGCTTGAGGCCAACGTCGAAGAGCGCCCCACCGGGCAGTTGCAGCTTTCGGCTGGCTTCTCCAGCCTTGAAAGCTTCATTTTCCAGGCCTCGATCCAGCAGAACAACTTCCGCGGGCGCGGCCAGACCATCGGCCTCAGCGTCGACTATTCGCGGTTTTCACGCAGTGCACAGATCAGCTTCACCGAGCCCTATCTGTTCGATCGCAACGTCTCGCTCGGCGTTGATATCTACCGCCGCGATTTCAACAGCTTCAACTTCCTCAACAGCAACCGCAACACGACCTACAAGCAGTCGACCACTGGCTTCCAGGTCCGCGCCGGCCTGCCACTGACCGAGTATATGTCGCTGATCGGGCGCTACACGCTCAATCTCGAGAACGTTACGCTCGACCGTAACACCTACTATCTGCCCGATGCGAACGGCGTACCGCAGTGCTCGATCTTCCTTGCCGGGCGCTTCCTGTGCGATGCCATAGGCAAGCGCACCAGTTCGATCCTCGGCACAAGCCTTGTCTACGACACGCTCGACAACCGTTTGCGTCCGACCAACGGCAGCCAAGTCGTGCTCGGCGCGGATGTCGCTGGGCTCGGTGGTTCGGTGCGTTACGCGCGCATCAGCGCGAATGCCTCGCGCTTTATCAACTTGGGCAAAGGCTTCATTTTCTCGCTGCGCGGTGAGGGCGGCGCGATCAAGGCTCTCAGCGATCGCTCCGATGATCCGACGATCGACGATGTGCGCCTGACCGATCGGTTCTTCCTTGGCCAGCCGCAGATCCGCGGTTTTGACATTCGCGGCGTCGGTCCGCGCGTGCTTCGCAAGTTCTACAGCGGGTTCGATCCCAGGGATGGGACCGGCGGCACAGTCAGCACCGATCGCAACCAGTTCGTCGATGATGCGCTGGGCGGCAGAATCTATTATCTTGCACGTGCGGAGCTTGAAATTCCGCTCGGTTCGGGCGCCCGTGAGCTTGGCCTTAGGCCGTCAATCTTCATGGATGCAGGCGCTCTTTTCAGCATTACTCGGCCCATCACATCGGGCACCACTCTGCTATATCAGGATAACGTGACCGGTACTTTGACGACAAACCGGAGCGACTCCACCGGCAGGGCCAACAACATTGCGCAGAAGTTTGACGAGATCTTCCTCGGCGACAGCCCGCGCCCGCGTATTTCGGTCGGCATCGGGGTGAACTGGAATTCACCGTTTGGGCCGTTCCGCATCGATTTTGCCAAGACCCTCAGCACGGTCGAAGGCGATGACCCCCAAGCGTTCAACTTCAACGTAGGAACCCAGTTCTGATGACCAATCGTATCGTTCCGGCGCTTGCCGCCGCAGCTTTCACGCTGATCTCCGCGCCTCATGTCCTTGCTCAGGCTGCCGCTACGGCAGCAGCGCCCGTGCAGAACACCCCCGGCGGGATCGTTGTCCCCGGCATTGGCTATGCCAATCCGCAGGCTGTCGTGGCCTCGTCGGCAGCTTACAAGAGTGCGGCTATCCAGTTGCCCGTGACCTACAAGGCGCAGCTTGATCAGGTGAACATCCGCCGCAACCAGATCGCCGCGCAGCTCAAACCGCTCTACGACAAGTTCGAAGCCGATCAGAAGGCGGCCAAACCCGTGCAGGCGGCGCTCGAGGCGCAGGCTGCCCAGATCCAGCAGCTTGAGCAGGCGGCACAGCGCGAACTTCAGCAGATCGCCGAGCCGGTCAACGTTGCGCAGCAGTATGTCCTCGAACAGATCAGCGACAAGCTTTCTGCTGCGACCCAAGCCGCCATGACCAAGCGCAAGATCACCCTCGTGGTCGACGCACAGCACGTGCTCAAGGCCGATACGGTCTATAACCTCAATCAGGATATCCTGAACGAGCTCAACATCTTGATCTCGACCGCCCTGCTGGTACCGCCCGCCGGCTGGCAGCCGCGCGCGCAGCGTGAGGCCGCGGCCCAGCAGGCGGCACAACAGGCAGCTGCTGCTCCGGCCGCTCCGGCAGCCGCCGGCAAGGCGCCCGAAGGCCGCTGAGGCAATTCGGTGAGCGAAACGAAAGATGAAGTGGGGGCCCCAGCGGCCCCCTCCGACACCCTCGCACCGATCAGCCTCGACATCAGGGGCGTGATGGCGGCGCTGCCGCACCGTTATCCGCTCCTTCTGGTTGACCGTGTGGTATCGCTCGTCTCCGGCGAGCGTATCCACGCGGTCAAGGCGGTCTCGATGAACGAGCAGTTCTTCCAAGGGCACTTCCCGGGCCGCCCTATCATGCCTGGCGTGCTGCAGATCGAGGCGCTGGCGCAGGCTGCCGGTGTGCTCGCCGTGGAAACGCTCGGCCTCGCGGGTACAGGCAAGCTCGTCTATTTCATGGCGATCGAGGAAGCCAAGTTCCGCACGCCCGTTGAGCCGGGCTGCCTGCTTGATCTCCACGTCGCGTTCACCCAGAAGCGCGCCCGCGTTTGCAAGTTTGCGGGCAAAGCGATGCTGGGAGACAAGATCGCCACCGAAGTCAGCTTTACGGCAATGATAGCGGATAGTTGATCGGTTGCCTTTTGCGCGCAAACCGCTTAAGGGCGCGCACTTCCTGAATTCCTGAGAGGCCGGTCGGAACCGGCTTCGTCTAGCGGAGCAAGCCCATGAAAGCCGATACCCACCCCGACTACCACATGATCAAGGTGCAGATGACCGACGGCACCGTGTTCGAGACCCGCTCTACCTGGGGCAAGGAAGGCGACACCATGGCGCTTGAAATCGATCCGCTCTCGCACCCTGCATGGACCGGCGGCACACGCCAGCTCGATCAGGGCGGCCGGGTTGCCCAGTTCAACAAGCGCTTTGGCGGGCTTACCCTGAAGAAGTGAGCGCTGCGAGCGTGCGCCTGATATCTCCTTCCGGTAGGTTCCAATCAAGGGGGGGCGGCTGCGGCCGCCCTTTTTCGTGGAATGGGGCATCCGGCGCGATTGCCATTGCGGCAAGCAGCAATAGAATGCGCGTATGACGATCCTGACCAAGTCTTTTGATCATCTTCTTGGCTACCAACTGCGCCGCACAACGGCGGTGATGATGGCCGACTTTGTGCGCATACTCGCTGATTTCGAGATGCGCCCTGCTGAGGTCACCACTTTGCTGGTGATCGCCGATAACCCGGATTGTTCACAAAGCGAGGTAGGGGAGGCGCTGGCGATCAAGCGCGCCAACATGGTGCCGATCATTGCACGGTTGATTAAACGCGAGCTGGTTGCGCGCACCAGGGTCGATGGCCGCAGTCTGGCATTGCGCGTTACCGCAGCTGGCGCGGCGCAGGCAGCTGAAGCCTTGCAGCGCATTGCCAAACATGAAGCGAGGTTCAAGGCCACGCTTAAGGCCGATGATCTGGAGACCGTGCTGCGAGCGCTTCCGCGCCTGCGCGGTGATCAGGCCAGTTAGCCTAGAAGAACAACGCGAATACTTTGAGAATTTTCGGCTGTCAACGTAACGCCTGACAGAGGATAAGTACCATGCATGCGCCCGCAAGCCCGACCGTGTTGATTGCACATATAGTTAACCAAATTTGCGCACCAATTCGGCACACAACAACGGCTTCTGGCTTTTTTCTGCTCCGCGAAAGCGTTAGGAAATGAATTGCAAAGATTGGGTAATGTGTGGTTTGTTCTAATCGGGCAACGGATACGCCGTGATGATGACGATCGGAGATTCCGAGACATCGGGCGACGAGCAGCCCGCCAAGGCGGAGGCTGCCCCACACGCCGCCTCGCCGACGCCGCGCATCAGTATCATCCTGCCCGTCCACAACGGGGCAGTTTATCTTGAACAGGCCTTGGTTTCGGTTCTGCAGCAGACCTTCGATGATTTCGAGCTGATCTGCGTCGATGATGGCTCGACCGATGCCACTCCGGAGCT
>CANEVG010000042.1 GCA_947442095.1 Sphingomonadaceae bacterium | reverse complement strand
TCAGCTGCAACCCCGCCAGTTGGGCCAAGGATGCCGTAGCCCTGATCGCAGGCGGCTACCGGCTCGCCGAGCTCAGACCAGTGGGCCAGTTCCGCTGGTCCACCCATGTCGAGCTAGCGAGCCTGTTCGTGCGTTAGGATTGCTCCGTTGACACAGATAGCGGCACCGGCCTGCTCCGCCGCCTGGCCACCCCCAAGTAAACAAATGGCGGGAGTACCCTGAATGGGGGTCGGGCCGGTGCCGCTCTGTTTCGGCTAGGTTGAAACAGCAAACTACGCGCTGAACACCGCCATCGCCGCTTGGGTGATCAGCGCCATAAGTGCAATGCTCGACAACACGAACAGCAGGAAACGCGGCGCAACCTTGTTCACGGTCGACTGGAAGATCGAGTGGACCACGCGCAGGCCCACATAGACCCACGCGACCGTCAGATTTACACCATCACCTTGTCCGGTCAGCGCCAACACCAGTGCAACCGCATAAAAAACCGTGGGTGCCTCATGCAGGTGATTGTAATTATGCGCTTTCCACTGGATACTCGGCTTGATCAGCCCTTCCAGCTTTGCGCCCGTCCAGCCCACATCGGCGTTCGGATCGTCGGTTTTCGGCAGCGCGGTGATCGCGGGAATGCGCGTGGCATACATCCACACCCACATCACCATCGTCCAGATCGCCAGCGCGACCACCGGCTTCAGAATGTCCATACCCGTCATTGCGGCCCCCCGTTTGTTGCTGACATCAAGGTGAACAGCGATAATTCAATTGTCAATTGCAACTGATCGCTTTTGCAAACGCGTCCGGATCGACATTCCCGCCGGTAAGGATCACCGCCGTCCGTCCGTCGCTCGGCACCTGTCCAGAGAGCACTGCTGCGAGGGCCGCCGCGCCGCCCGGCTCGATCACCAGATGCAACCTCGCAAAGGCGTAGGCCTGCGCGCTGCGCACCGCCGCCTCGCTCACCGTCACGCCCTGCATGCCGCGCGAGGTCATGACCGCAAAGTTGATCGGAAAGGTCGCCATGGTCTGCAAAGCGTCGCAGGACGTGGCGGGCGGATTTGCGCCAACGCCGACAATCGCGCCGCCTGCCAGACTGCGCGTCACATCATCCCAGCCTTCGGGCTCCACCGGCACGATCTCGGCCTCGGGGCAGGCCAGCGCCAGCCCGGAAGCCAGCCCGCCGCCGCCGCACGGCGTCACGACCCGCGTCGGCGGCCCGCCAGCAAAGCACGCCATCTGCGAGGCGAGTTCGATCCCGGTGCTGCCCTGGCCTTCGATCACCCAGGGATCGCCATAGGCATGGACCAGCACGCAGCCCCGCGCGGCGCAGATCTCCGCTGCAATGGCATCCCGTGATTGCGTAAGCCGCTCATAAAGAACGACTTCGGCCCCCAGCCGCCGGGTCTCCGAAAGCTTCACATGCGGCGCGTCTGACGGCATGACGATTGTCGCCGCAATTCCCAGCCGCTGCGCCGCCCAGGCCACGCCTTGCGCATGGTTGCCGCTCGAAACGGCGACCACGCCGCGCGCGCGCTCGTCCTCGGTCAAGTCGGTCATCCGGTGCCATGCCCCGCGGATCTTGAACGCGCCCATCGGCTGCAGGCTTTCCGCCTTGCACCACACCATCCCGCCATGCGGCAGTTCCAGCGGCAAGAGCGGTGTGCACGGCAGCAGTGCGGCGACTTTGGACGCCGCGCGCAGCACACCGTCGCGGGTTGGCGCACGGTCTGAAGGGGTATGGGGCAATTGTGGACTTGGGTTTGTCATGGGCTTACCCTAAAGGCGCTGCTTTCGAAGCGCTAGCGGCTGCGGCGTGGATCGGTTTGGGAGTGACCTCATGGCCAAAGTCCTTGTTATCGGCGCAGGCGGCGTCGGTTCGGTTGCTGTTCACAAGATGGCGATGAACGCAGACATCTTCAGCGAAATCGCGCTCGCCAGCCGCACGGTCTCCAAGTGCGAGGCCATTGCCGCCTCGGTCAAGGAACGCACCGGCGTGATGGTTGCGACTTACGCGCTCGATGCCGATGACGTTGCGGCCACCACCGCGCTGCTGAAAGAGCTCAAGCCCGCGCTCGTCGTCAATCTCGCGCTACCCTATCAGGACCTCCACATCATGGACGCCTGCCTTGCCGCGGGGGTCAACTACTTGGACACCGCGAACTATGAACCGATCGACGAGGCCAAGTTCGAATACCACTGGCAATGGGCCTATCAGGAGCGCTTCAAGGCCGCCGGGCTTACCGCGCTGCTGGGCTCGGGCTTCGATCCAGGCGTGACGTCAGTTTTCGCCACCTGGCTCAAGAAGCATAAGCTCGACACGATCCGCACGCTCGACATCCTCGATTGCAACGGCGGCGACCACGGCCAGCACTTTGCCACCAATTTCAACCCGGAAATCAACATCCGCGAAGTGACCGCGCCGGCGCGCCACTGGCTGAACGGTGAATGGGTCGAAACGCCTGCGCTCACCATCCGCCAGACCTTCGATTTCGAAGCGGTCGGCCCCAAGAACATGTACCTCATGTACCACGAAGAGCTCGAAAGCCTTGCGCATCACCTGCCCGAGGTCGAGCGCATCCGCTTCTGGATGACCTTCGGTGATGCCTATATCACGCACCTCACCGTGCTGCAGAACGTGGGCATGACCCGGATCGACCCAGTGATCTACAACGGGCAGGAAATCATCCCGCTGCAGTTCCTGAAGGCCGTGCTCCCTGAGCCTGCCAGCCTGGGCCCGACGACCAAGGGCAAGACCAACATCGGCGATATCGCCACGGGCCTGAAAGACGGAGTGGAGAAGACCTTCTACATCTACAACATCTGCGATCATGAGGACGCCTACGCCGAAACCGGCAACCAGGCCGTCAGTTACACCACCGGCGTCCCCGCGATGATCGGCGCGGCGCTCTTGGTGCAGGGCGTGTGGTCGGGCGCGGGCGTGTTCAACATCGAACAGTTCGATCCCGATCCCTACATGGACATGCTCAACAAGCAAGGTCTGCCTTGGCAGGTCAAGGAGTTGGACAGGCCGCTGGCGTTCTGAAATTCCTCCCCGCAAGCGGGGAGGGGAACCACCGCAGGTGGTGGAGCGGCACGTGCAGCACGCCGCTACCCCTCCGTCGGTCCTGCGGACTGCCACCCCCCCTTGAAGGGGAGGATCAAGGGAGCAATCATGGAAACCAGAGCTGGCGACCCGGGCGCCTTCGCCCACTTTGACCTAACCCGCGTCGACAGCCCCGCGTTCGTCGTGGATGCTGCGCGCCTGCGGGCCAATCTGGCGGTGCTGGCCGATATCCAGGGCCGCGCCGGGATCAAGGTCCTTGCGGCCATGAAGGCGTTCTCGATGTGGCGCGTTGCGCCTGTCATTGGCCAATACCTCGACGGCGTCTGCACCTCAGGCTTGTGGGAAGCGCGGCTTGCGGCCGAACACTATTCCGGTGAAGTCGCGACGTATTGCGCCGCCTACAAGGCCCAGGATCTCCCCGAAATTCTGCGCCTGTCAGACCACGTGATCTTCAACACCCCTGGCCAGCACGCCCGCTTCGCGCCGGAACTTAAGGCAGCACGTGAAGCAGGCGAAGCCTTCGATATCGGTCTTCGCATCAATCCCTTGCACGCGGAAGGTGAAGTGCCGCGCTATGATCCCTGCGCTCCCCATTCGCGCCTCGGCTTCCCTGTCGATCAGCTTAAGTCTGAACATCTCGAAGGCGTTAGCGGCCTCCATTTCCACACGCTGTGCGAACAGGATTTCGAGCCGCTCGAACGCACCTGGGCCGCGCTCAAACCGCAGATCGCGCCCTGGTTCGGCGCGCTTAAATGGCTCAACTTCGGCGGCGGTCACCACGTGACCCGTGCAGACTACCAGCGCGACGAACTTGTCGCGTTTCTGCAGAGCGTTAAGGCCGAAACCGGATGCGAGATCTACCTTGAGCCGGGCGAGGCCGTCGCGCTCGATGCAGGTATTCTCGTCGGCACGGTGCTCGATACGCTGGACAACGGCATGAAACTCGCCGTCACCGACATTTCCGCCACCTGCCACATGCCCGATGTGATCGAGGCGCCCTATCGCCCCGCCATGCTCGGCGAACTGCCCATCGACGAGTACGAGGACGGTGCAGGCGATGCACCGGTGCGCCTTGGCGGCCCTTCGTGCCTCGCCGGTGACGTTGTCGGCGATTATCGCAAGCCCGGCCTTGCTGAACCCGGCACCCGCTTCGCCTTCCTCGATCAGGCGCACTACTCGATGGTCAAGACCACGACATTCAACGGCGTCCCGCTCCCTTCGATCTGGCTGTGGGACAGCGAAACCGATGCGCTAGAATGCGTGAAGCGTTTTTCGTGGGAGGCCTTCCGCGACCGCGTTTCATGAGGCATCCTCTCCGCAACGAAAACCAGAGCGGAGAGTGCGAATGGCGGGCAAAGTCCTTGACGGCGTAACCAGCGACCCGGTGACGATGGGCTGGATGGTCGGAGCGCCGCCGCCACCGGAAAAGCGCATTCTCGCCGCCCGCGCCGATCACATGCGCTTCCCGATGATCCGCTGGTCCTATTCGAACATGCGTAGCTTCACGCCCACGGTGCGCGTTGCGGCCAGTGGGCATGGCGTGCCGTTTCCGCGCAATCTGAGGCCCGATCTGGGCGCGGTGCGCTTCACCCCGCTCGGCTCGGATACCGAGATCAGCTTCGAGCAATCGCTGACCCGGGTCTTCACCGATGGCATCCTGGTGCTGCACAAGGGCGAGGTCGTGTTCGAACGCTGGTTCGGGATAACCACGCCGGAAACCCGCCACATCGCTTTTTCGGTGACCAAGAGCTTCGTTGGCACCTTGGCCGAATTGCTGATCGGGGAAGGGCGGATCGACCTCGGCGCCCGCGTTGACAGCGTGATTCCCGAACTCGCCTCCAGTGGCTTCGGCAGCGCCACGATCGGCCAAGTTCACGACATGACCACCGCGCTCGATTACTCCGAAGACTATGCCGATCCCAATTCGGGCATCGGCGCCTATAGCGCCGCGCTCGGCCTGACGCCGCGACCTACAGGCTACACCGGGCCGCACAACCTTTGGGATTACCTCAGGACGGTGCCCGGCACGGGCGCGCATGGCGAGCGTTTCGTCTACCGCACACCCAATACCGACGTGCTAGCGTGGATCATCACGCGAATCGAGGGCAAGCCGCTCCACCAGATGCTCTCCGAGCGCCTGTGGCAGCCGCTGGGCATGCTCGGCGATGCCGATCTCATGGTTGACGAAGTGGGGACGCCGTTTGCAGGTGGCGGGCTCAATCTGCGGCTCGAGGATCTTCTGCGCTTCGGCGAGGCGCTTAGGAACGATGGCCAGAACAACGGGGTGGTCGTGATCCCCGAGGCGGACGTTGCCCGCATCCGCCGTGGCGGGAAGCCGGCGCATTTCGATCCTGTGGCCTATCCACATCTGCCGGGTTGGAGCTATGGTAGCCAGTGGTGGCATGCCCACGACAACCACGGCGCCCTCACTGGCCGGGGCATCCATGGGCAGACGCTGTGGATCGATCCGCAAGCCGAAATGGTTATCGCGCGATTCGGCTCACATCCCATCGCGACCAGCAGTGCCAATGATCCGCTTTCGATCCCCGCGTGGCGCGCGCTGGCAGACGCGCTCAACCCCTAGGTAATCGGGCGTTCCGGTCAAATGTGTTTCAAATTTGTGACAATGATGTGAACCACCCCTTTTTTCACTTGAAGTTCAGGTTGGGGGGGCTATTTACGCCTTCGCTGCCCCATGGGGACTTCCAAACCGCAAGGCAGCTTTTTGGCAATTATCCGTTTGGGGGTCCCTTGAGTTGCACATCCATCCTGACGCATTGGCTGTAGCTGGCGCTGCTGCGCCTGACCAACCCGCCATTTTGAACCGACCGCATGCTGCGGCGCGCGCTGCCCGTTTCTTCGTGGAGAAGTTTCCGGGGCGCACGCTCTATGCGGTAAAGGCAAACCCTTCGCCGGACTTGCTCCGCGTGTTGTGGGGCGCCGGGATCACGCATTATGACGTCGCTTCGGTTGCCGAAGTGCGCATGGCCCGGGCCGCACTGCCCGATGCCACGCTGTGCTTTATGCATCCGGTCAAGACGCCGAGCGCCATTGTCGAGGCTTATGCCAAGCATGGTGTGCGCGTGTTCAGCCTCGATTCGATCGAAGAACTGGAAAAGATCCGTGACGCGACCACGGCGGCCAACGGCGGCGTGCTGCCTGAAGATCTGACGCTGTGTGTGCGCCTTCGCGTGTCGTCGGAATATTCTGAGCTCAGCCTCGCCTCGAAGTTCGGCTGCGATCTCACGGGCGCGGCAGAACTTTTGCAGGCCACGCGGCAGGTTGCCGATTCGCTCGGCGTCTGCTTCCACGTCGGAAGCCAGTCGATGAGCCCGCACGCCTATGTCCAGGCGCTTGAGCGCGTCCGCGCGGCGATCGTCGATGCATCGGTTACGGTTGACATCATCGATGTCGGCGGCGGGTTCCCATCGATCTATCCGGGCATGGAGCCTCCGCCGCTCGAGGACTACTTCGGCGTGATCGACCGCACTTACGAATCGCTCCCGGTGTCCTATTCGGCCGAACTGTGGTGCGAGCCGGGCCGCGCGCTCTGCGCTGAGTATAATTCGATGATCGTGCGCGTCGAAAAACGCCGCGGCACCGAGTTGTATATCAACGACGGCGCGTATGGCGCGCTGTTCGATGCCGCGCATGTGGGCTGGCGTTTCCCGGTCCGCGTGCTGCGCCAAGGCGCGGCAAACGAAGACACCGAGATCGAACTGGAGCCGTTCAGCTTCTGGGGCCCAACTTGCGACGACATGGACCACATGGACGGGCCTTTTGCGCTTCCGGCGGACATCAAGGCGGGCGATTTCATCGAGATCGGGATGCTCGGCGCTTATGGCGCGGCCATGAAGACCGCGTTCAACGGCTTCGGCGCGACCGACGTGTTCGAGGTTTCGGACGAGCCGATGGCCAGCCAGTATCGCGGGGATCGCCGTGATCCGCGCGTCTCCGACAATGTCGTGTCACTGCGTTAAGGGATAAGACCGGGCTCACCGGGTCGCATGGAAAGGGTCTCGCGAGCGATCGCGGGGCCCTTTCTTTTTGGCCAGCGATCATTGATCGCCTTATTCGATGACTCTAAGCGGTTAAATCCGCTTCCTTTCACAGGCCTGCTGCCAGAAGAGGGCATAACCACGGACACGCGTCCGTGGCCTCTCGATGGGAGACAGGATAATGATCCGCAATTCGATTTCGCTGATGGCGCTGGTGCTCGCAGCGTCCGTGGTCCCCGCTGCCGCGCAGGCCGAGGAAGCCGCTGCGGGCTATCCCGCCAAGCCCATGACCAACAAGGATTGGTGGCCCAATCTGCTCGATCTTTCGGCGCTGCGCCAAGGTGATGCGGGCGCGAACCCCTATGGCACTGACTTTAACTACGCCAAGGCTTTCGCCGCGCTCGATCTGGCCGCGGTCAAGAAGGATATCGACACCGTGCTGACCGCCTCGCAGCCCTGGTGGCCTGCGGACTACGGCAATTACGGTCCGTTCTTCATTCGTCTCGCCTGGCATAGCGCCGGCACTTATCGTTCGGTCGACGGGCGCGGCGGTAGTGACGGCGGCGAGCACCGGTTCGAACCGCTGAACTCGTGGCCCGACAACGTAAACCTCGACAAGGCGCGCCGCCTCCTCTGGCCGATCAAGCAGAAGTATGGCCGCGCGCTCTCGTGGGGCGATCTCATGGTGCTGGCGGGCAATGTCGCGCTGGAAAACATGGGCTTCAAGACGCTGGGCTTTGCCGGTGGACGCGCCGATGCGTGGGAGCCGGACATGGTGTTCTGGGGGCCAGAGACCAAACTGCTCGCCGCCTCGGCTGAACGCTTCGATGGCAAACGCCAGCTCAAGGGCCCGCTCGCCGCGACCCAGATGGGGCTGATCTATGTCAACCCCGAAGGCCCCGGCGGCAATCCCGATCCGCTCGCCGCCGCACACGATATCCGCCAGGCGTTCGGGCGGATGGCGATGAGCGACGAAGAAACCGTTGCGCTGATCGCGGGCGGCCACACCTTTGGCAAGGCCCATGGCGCACGGAAGCCCGAAGGCTGCCTCGGCGGCGATCCGACCGCCGCTCCCATCGAACAACAGGGCATTGGCTGGAAGAACACCTGCGGCACCGGCAGCGGAGCCGATGCTATTTCCAGCGGCCTTGAGGGCGCTTGGTCGGCCGATCCGATCAGCTTCACGACGCAGTATCTTGATAACCTCTATGGTTTCGAGTGGGTCAAGACCAAAAGCCCGGCGGGCGCCACGCAGTGGATACCCACCGACCCGAACGTTGCCACGCTCGTCCCCGATGCGCATGATCCGGCCAAGCGCCACGCGCCGATCATGTTCACCACCGATATCGCGCTGCGCGAGGATCCGGGCTTCCGCAAGATCACCACGCGGATGAAGGATGATCCCAAGTACTTTGCGGATTCCTTTGCGCGCGCGTGGTTCAAGCTGACCCACCGCGATCTCGGCCCGCGCGCCCGCTATCTGGGTGCGGATGTACCCAAGGTGGAGTTCGCCTGGCAGGATCCGCTGCCCAAGGCGGACTACGCGATGATCACGCCCGCCGATGTCACCGCGCTCAAGGAAAAGGTCCTCGCCTCGGGCCTGTCCCCGGCGCAGCTTATCAAGACCGCCTGGGCCTCGGCCTCGACGTATCGCGGCACCGATATGCGCGGCGGGGCCAACGGTGCGCGCATTCGCCTTGCGCCAATGAAGGACTGGGCCGCGAACGAACCTGCTGAACTCGCCAAGGCGCTCACCGCGCTGGGCAAGGTCAAGGCAGACTTCGACAAGACTGCAGGCAGCGGCAAGAAGGTCAGCATGGCCGATCTGATCGTGTTGGGCGGAAATGCCGCGATCGAGCAGGCGGCGAACAACGCCGGCCGGACCATCGAGGTGCCGTTCACCCCGGGTCGGGTCGATGCCGATGCGGCGCAGACCGACGCGGCGTCCATCGCGGTGCTCGAACCCAAGGCAGACGGCTTCCGTAACTGGTATAGTGCTTCGGCAGACCTCCCGCCGGTCCAGTCGCTGGTCGACAAGGCGGCTATGCTTGGGCTTACCGTTCCGGAAATGACCGTGTTGGTGGGCGGTTTGCGTGTGTTGGGCGGCAATGCCGCCAGTGTGAAAGCGGGCGTGCTCACCGACCGTCCGGGCACTTTGTCCAATGACTTCTTCGTCAACCTGCTCGACATGGAGACGAAGTGGGCGAGGGCCGGGAGCGATCCGGCGCTCTACGAAGGCCGCAACCGAACCAGTGATGCGCTCCTGTGGACTGCAACCCCTGTCGACCTGGTCTTCGGTTCGAACTCGGAACTGCGCGCCGTGGCTGAAGCCTATGCCTCATCGGATAGCGAGGCGCTGTTCACGGCAGACTTCGTCAAGGCCTGGACCAAAGTGATGAACGCCGACCGGCTCTGACACCGGGCAGGGGCAGGGGGTGATCAGGCGGGCAGGGCGGGAAACCGCTCTGCCTGTCCTTGATCAGGGCTCAGGCTGCCTTTCGCATGTTCAGGCCAAGGCGCTGCCAGATCTCGAGCAGCGCGCTGGTGAGCTCGCGCATCATGTCCTCGGTGTGCGCCGGGCCGGGCGTGAAACGCAGGCGCTCGGTGCCGCGCGGCACGGTGGGATAGTTTATCGGCTGCACATAGACGCCGTATTCCGCCAGCAGGACGTCGCTGACTTTCTTGGCGCGCACCGGATCGCCGACCATCAGCGGCACGATGTGGGTGGTTGAGGGCATTACCGGAAGGCCCGCATCCGCAAACGCTGCCTTGAGGAAGGCCGCCGCCGCCTGCTGGCCCTCGCGCTCTACGCTGGAGGCCTTGAGGTGCCGCACCGCCGCCAGCACGCCCGCAGCGAGCACTGGCGAGAGCGACGTGGTGAAGATGAACCCCGGTGCATAGCTCCTGATCACGTCGATGATCCGCGCGTCAGAGGCGATATAGCCGCCCATTACGCCAAACGCCTTGCCCAGCGTGCCCTCGATGATGTCAATGCGGTGTGCGGCCTCGTCACGCTCCGAAATGCCGCCGCCGCGCGCGCCGTACATGCCGACCGCGTGGACTTCGTCGATATAGGTTAGCGCGTTGTACTTTTCCGCCAGATCGCAGATCGCGTGGATCGGGGCGACATCCCCGTCCATCGAATAGACGCTCTCGAAAGCGATGAGCTTGGGCAGCGCGGGATCGGTCTCGGCCAGCAGCTCTTCCAGATGGGCCACGTCGTTGTGTCGGAACACCTTCTTCTCGGCGCCTGAATTGCGGATGCCCGCAATCATGCTGGCGTGGTTGAGCTCGTCCGAAAAGATAACGCAGCCCGGCAATATCTTGGCAAGGGTGCTCAGTGTAGCGTCGTTCGAGACATAGCCTGAGGTGAACAGCAGTGCGCCGTCTTTGCCGTGCAGATCGGCCAGCTCGGCTTCCAGATCGACATGGTAATGGGTGTTGCCGCCGATGTTGCGCGTGCCGCCGGAACCTGCGCCAACATCGTGCAGCGCTTCTTCCATCGCGCCGATGACCTTGGGATGCTGGCCCATCGCCAGATAATCGTTCGAACACCAAACGGTGATCGGCTTGGGCCCGTTATGTCCGGCAAAGCAGCGCGCGTTGGGATAGGCGCCCTTGTTGCGCAGGATATCGATAAAGACGCGGTAACGACCTTCGGTATGCAAACGCTCGATCGCGGAATCGAAAACCTGATCGTAGTTCACCAAGCGCTCCCTGCGTCACTGGAGACGCAACTCAAAAACGCGTCTGTCGAGACGCGACCCAAAACGTGCGTGCGGCGCCAAATTGCCGCCGTAGTCCCTCCCAACCGGCGGTCATGGCATGACCGCCCGCAGTAGTTCGGGCGCTTTACGCGGCTTGGTAGCGGTTTTCCAGCGGCATTTGGGACAGTTCCCTTGCGGTCATGTCGAGGGATCAGTGCGCCGGGCCGCGCCGGTCGTAGCAGACTGGCTTGCCGGCGGGGCGGGCTGTGTGCTGGCTGCCACAAATTGCGGACCATTCTCCTTGTCCTGTAGCCAGCCGAGATCGTGACCAAAAACCAGTTTCAGCCGCGGATAGCGCGTCTGGAGCGCTGCCAGCCCCTTGATCCAGCCCATGGTTGCGGAGCGGTCTTCGCTGCCCTGCCAGTGAGCCGCATAGCGCGAGCGCGGCCGCAGCCACGAAACGTTCCGGCGCATGGGCGCAGTATCCCCGGCAAAAAGATACTCGCGGCCATCCTGCAACTGGACATAGATCATCTGGGAACCCGGAAGATGGCCCGGTGTGCGCACTGCAGCTATGCCGGGGGCAAGCGCGGCATAGCCCTTTGATGCTACTTTGGACGCTGGCAGCGATAAGGAAAGCGGCTCAACCGGCGCGGCCAGCGCCTTGGCCAAGCGGGGGGCAAGCTGGCCGATCGCCCTTATCTGCGCATCATTCGCCGCGACCTTGCCGGCAACTTCGCCTGCGCTGGGCACCAGGGCGACAAGGCCGCCGATATGGTCGATATCCTCGCTGGTGAAAAGGATCCGCTGTGCCTTGCTCAGCCAGTCCAGCACTGCGGTTTGAACACTGGCGTCAAAGTTGGCAAAGCCGCTGGCTAGCGCCTGATCTTGCGTCAATCCGGCGTTGATGATGGTATCGCCGCCCGGCGTGACGAGCCGCCAGACGAACACCCCGGTCTCCTCGGTCTTTAGGCCGCCGCCGGCCACTAGCAAGGTCCCAGGGGTGCGCTGGCTTGCAACCACAGCATATTCGACGGCTTGCGGACGCGGACCCGGGATTTTCGCCGCCTCGGCCCGCAGCCGCGCCAGATCGATTGGCAGCATCGGTGCGGAGGTGGGGCCGCGCTCCATCAGCAGCCAGTAGTACGGCACCGCGATCAGCACGATCAGGGCGAGGGCAATTCGGTTGAACATCCTTATGGTCCCCAACCTTGCTCAGAACATCACACGCCGGTCGATGCCATAAGCCGCAAGCGCAGGCATCAGCGCGGCGTCAGCCGGGTCGCCGCGCGTGAACAGCGCCAGGTCGCCCCCCGCTTCGCCGTCCCGCCGCGCCCATGTCTGGCCATCGGTCAAGTAGGCAATGCGCCTCGCGATCCCGTCGGACCCGTCAATGAAGCGCACGCTCGGCCCGAAAGCGGCGGCAAGCTCTGTTTCCAGCAGCGAAAAGTGCGTGCAGGCGAGCACAACAGTATCAATCGCCGCGCCGTCCGGCATGGCCCTGAGCGCCGCAGCCGCCCGTGCAAACACCGCCGGATCGACCGGCCCCCCGCGCAACTTGGCCTCGGCGGCAGCGACCAATTCGGGCGCGGCATGGCGCAGCAGGCGCTTGTCGGACGCGAATTCCGCCTCCAGCCGGTCGACATAGGCCTGCCGGATCGTCGCCTCGGTACCGAGCAGACCGATCACACCGCTCCGCGTCATCGCCGCCGCCGGCTTGATCGCGGGGACCGTGCCGACAATGGGCACTTCCAGCACTTCGCGCACCGAAGCGAGCGCAATGGTCGAGGCGGTGTTGCAGGCAATGCACACCAGCCGCGGGCGAAAGCGCTCGGTCAGGCGGCCGAGCAGCCCGGACACGCGCGCCGCGATCTGCGCCTCGGTCTTGGTGCCATAGGGAAGGCCTGCGTTGTCAGAAACATACATGACCGGAGCATCGGGCAGAGCCGCGCGCACCTTGCCCAGCACCGATAGCCCGCCGACACCGGAATCAAACAGCAGAAGCGGGGCGGCGGGATCCGAGGTCATCACAGACCTTCTATCGGGAGTGGCGGCAAAAAGGAAAGCATGCCTCTCCCCTTTGTGCCCGGGTGCGGTTAAGGGAAGAGCATGATCTCTCCTTTCCTCAGCCAGCATCTGATCCTGATCGGGGCAGTGGCCGCCGCTGGCTATCTCCTCGGCTCGGTGCCGTTCGGCCTGTTGCTCACCCGGCTTGCCGGAGGCGGCGATATCCGCGCCATCGGCTCAGGCAATATCGGCGCAACCAATGTGCTGCGCACCGGGCGCAAGGGGCTTGCTGCCGCAACCTTGCTGCTCGATGCCGGCAAGGGGGCTCTCGCGGTCTTGCTGGCGTGGGGGTGGTTCGATGGTGACCCTGTGCTCAGCACTCTAGCCGGGTTGGGGGCGATGATCGGCCATTGCTTCCCGGTCTGGCTCGATTTCAAGGGCGGGAAGGGTGTCGCGACAATGCTGGGCATTACCTTTGCGCTCGATTGGCAGATCGGGTGTGGTTCTGCGGCAACGTGGTTGGGCATGACAGCAGTGACACGAATTTCTTCTGTCGGGGGCATGTCGGCTGCGTTCGCAGCGCCAATGGTACCTTTCCTAGGGTACTGGATTTCCAAGAACTATAATATTGATATCTTGGGTATTCCGCCGGATAATGCTCTGCCTTACGCGGTTGGACTGGCGATCATGGCCGTGGTCGTGCTGTGGCGCCACCGCGCCAACATCGCGCGCCTACGCACCGGAACTGAACCGCGCATCGGCTCAAAGGGATGAACCTTCCGCCGCGCTCGATGCGTTGCCCTATCTCGGGGCAAGGGGCGGGAGAAAATACCGGCCGGTGTCCGCAGAGCGCATCGAAGCGGAGATCGAGCGCCTTCACCGCGCTGGCGCGCAGTGCCTGTTCCGCGGTGCCCCAGCCTATCCGCGCCTGCTCGCCGCGCTCGCACCGCCGCCGCCTTTGCTTACCTGGCGCGGTGATCTTTCGCTGCGTGGGCAAGGGGTGGTCGCGCTCGTGGGCGCGCGCAATGCTTCTGCCAGGGCCTGCCGCCACGCGCGCGCATAGGCTTCTGCGCTGACGTCACGCGGCTATGCGGTCGCCTCGGGCTTAGCGCGGGCGATCGATGCAGCAACCCACCGGGGCGCACTGGCGGGCACGGAGCGCGGCGGCTGCACCAACGGCGTGATCGCCAGCGGCACCGACAATACATATCGACCCCTTGCACGCCGCCTTGCAGGGAGAAGTCACCGCGCGCGGGCTGCTGCTCGCAGAAATGCCCACGGGCACGGTGGCGGCCGAGACCACACCCCGCTCCGGCTCGCTCATCACCGCGCGGCTTGCAGGCGAGGCGGGGCGAGGGGTCTTGGCCGTGCAGGGCTCCCCGCCCGGCAGCCCCTCGCGTAGG
>CANEVG010000041.1 GCA_947442095.1 Sphingomonadaceae bacterium | reverse complement strand
GGCTTGTCCTCGACCCAGGTCGAGGTCACCGCAACCATTGCTCCGTAAACAACGCCAAGCGAGAACACATGGGAACGCAATGGAAATGCGCCGGCTGTGTCTTGAGGCGCATTTCGCTGCCGGTCCACTGCTGACAGTATCGCTTTACCGCGCCATCCACTCATCAAGCTTTGACCAGCGGCGGCGGCCCGCCTCATTTTTTATGGCTATTGCGATTGCTTTGCGTTGCCCCACCAGAATGACCAATTTCTTCCCCCGGGTGAGGCCGGTGTAGAGCAGGTTACGCTGCAACATGGCGTAGTGCTGGGTCATGACCGGGATCACGACTGCCGGGTATTCTGACCCCTGGCTCTTGTGGATCGTTGCGGCATACGCTGGGACGAGCGTGTCGAGTTCCCCGAACAGGTAGCTGACCTCGCGGCCGTCGAAGTCGACGATCAGTTCGCCTTCGACGGTATCCACCGCCCGAATGTAGCCGATGTCGCCGTTGAACACGTCCTTGTCGTAGTCGTTCTCGATCTGCATCACCTTGTCGCCGGGCGCAAAGGTCCAGCCAAATCGCTCAACCTTGGCCCCCGGGTTCGGGTTCAAAGCGGCCTGCAGCTCGATATTCAGGGACCGCGCACCGACACCGCCGCGGTTCATCGGGCACAGCACCTGAATATCGCGGATCGGATCGAGCCCAAACTTGCGCGGAATATGCTTGCCGACGAGATTGATTATTCGCTGCACAGCCTCTTCCGGTTCGTCCGCGGGGATGAAGTAAAAGTCCGTCTCGCCCTCAACCTTGCCCAGATCGGGTATCCGGCCCTGATTGATCATGTGAGCAGTGGTGATGATACGGCTTTGCGCGGCCTGCCTGAACACCTCGGTCAGCCGCACAACTGGCACGGTTCCAGAGCCAATGATGTCGGCCAGCACTTGGCCGGGCCCAACTGATGGAAGCTGGTCGATGTCGCCAACGATCAGCAGCGCTGCGGTGTCAGGAATTGCATTGACCAGTGACTGCATCAGCATGACATCGACCATCGAGCTTTCGTCGACCACCAGCAGATCACATTCGAGCGGGTTTTCCTGGTCCCGCTTGAACCCATACGCCTTGGGGTCAAATTCCAGCAGGCGGTGTATCGTCTTGGCCTCCATTCCGGTGGCTTCGCTCATCCGCTTGGCAGCTCGGCCTGTAGGCGCGCACAGGAGCAACCGAACCCCCTTGGCCGCAAGGATGAGCAGGATGGCATTGACGATCGTCGTCTTGCCCACACCCGGCCCGCCAGTGATCACCGTCATCTTGGACCGCAGGGCAAGGCCGATGGCCTCCCGTTGACTGGGGGCAAGCGTCAGCGCCGTGCGCTTTTCAATCCACGGCAGGGCTTTATCAGGATCTATCGCAGCCCACGGCAAAGCTCCTGAAAGTAGGGCTTTCAGCCGCTCTGCGATCTTTTTCTCGGCATGATAAAGTCCGCCGAGGAAGATGCATTCCCTCTCGCCCACCGTATCCGCAATCACCGTACCGCCCACCAATTCCAATTCGAGCGCGGTGCTGATTAAGGCACGATCAACTTCCAGAAGCTTTTCAGCGAGATCTTTCAATTCAGCGACAGGCAGGCCGCAATGCCCCTGGCCCATGGCCTCTGTGAGCGCATAGGAAATCCCGGCGCAGAGCCGCACCATGGCGGTTTTCTCAATGCCCAGCTTCTCTGCGATGGTGTCAGCAGTGCGAAAGCCGATGCCGCGGATATCACGTGCCAGACGGTAAGGGTTGTCGCTCATGATCTGAACGGCCTCCACCCCGTAGGTCTTGAATATCCGCACGGCGCGGGCCGTGCCGACGGTATGGCTGTGCAGGAACACCATTATCTCGCGGATCACCTTCTGATCCGCCCAGGCAGAAGTGATTTTCGCCGCGCGCATGGGGCCGATACCAGTCACTTCCCGGAGCCGCTCGGGGTTGGCTTCGATGACGTCGAACACGTCTTTGCCGAACATCTGCACGAGCCGCTTGGCGTAAGTCGGGCCAATTCCGCGGATCATCCCCGAACCCAGATATTTCTCGATGCCCTCTACCGAGGAAGGCTCTGAAGTTTTCAGAAACCGCGCCTTGAATTGCAGGCCATGATTGCGGTCGTTGGTCCACTCGCCGGTGGCGGTGATCCACTCGCCGGCCGAAATCATGGCAGCGTGACCAGTTGTCGTTACCAGATCGCGGTGACCGCGCGCTTTAACCCGCAGGACGCAAAAACCACTTTCCTCGCTGTGAAAGGTGACACGTTCCACATTGCCGACAAGAACTTCAGAGGGTGATTGCGCTTGCTGGTTCATCGCAGGCGCCGGGACTCCTCGACTTCTTCTGCATCCTCGGTCGAAGCATGCACCTCTTCCTTGATGATCTTCTCGGTGATCTCGAGCAGGTGGGCGGTCAGGGCTTCGCTCAACTCCTCAAACTCAGGCCAGAGCACCGTGTTTACGAAGCCGGCCGGGGCTTTGATGATAACTGTCTGACGGTGCATGCGGGGGTAGCGAAATGGTCGGAGCCCATACCTGCGGCACAGCGCAATGAAGAGCTGGCGCGACCATGGGTCAGAAATCGAAAACTTGAATTCGTCTGCTTTTTCGTTCTGGCTGGCGGTCTTGAACTGGCCTCGAATTCGGTCAGCTGCCGCTCCCGCTGCGGCCCTCTCGCCCGGAGTTGTGGCGCCCGCATAGAGGGCTTCGATTTTGCGAAGTTTCTCGCGGAGGCGATCTTCTGAGTTCATGACGGATTAGTGTAATGCTGATTTCGGCGCGGAGATGCTAGAGCGCATCTGCCGGCGGGCACGGGCGCAGGACATTACCACCGCATGGATCTCTACCTCCATGACCCTGGTGAGTTCCTGCACATGCTTGAAGGTCGTCTCAATCGCGGTGCGACTTTCAGCTTCGATACCGCGGGCAACGAGATCCTCGATGCCTCCCATGATGGCACCCAGTTCACGCAGATGCTCAAGGGCCTGATGGGCGAGTTCGGGAAGGTCTACATGATCCTGCCCGTTGCACAGACCCTCGATGAAACCCTCCAGCTCTTGCCTGCGGACCTGCGCAAATAGGCCGAGGTTTTTTGCGGAAGGCGCGAGGTTCAGGCGCGCCAACCGAAATGGGGCAGACCGGCTGTCATGCTTGGTCAGGCTGTTCCAGAGGCCATTGATCAGAATGTTGATCAGTTCATTCAGGTCATCGAGTGAATCGAATGGCGGCAACTCTCCGCCCCACAACTCCTTCACGATTGGCAGGGGGGATATTCCCAATATGGGTGAAGCGATGCCGCCGAGAAAGCGGGTGCGCACCTCATGGTAGGGTACGGGGCATGCATATCGCGTCAAAAGAGCGCGAACGGTCTTCTCGGTCGGGGCTTTGAACTTGGGTGCCATGCCTGATCTATAGCAAATGTGAGATTATCTGCCCTATCTCAGCGAGCTCATCAAAGCCAGAGTAGTTCAGATTTCTGCTCCGCCCACGTCAAATCCGCGACCGCGGTTCTCATCTCGATCGTCGCGCCGCAGCGGGCACAGCGGGCGGTCAGCAACCGCTTCCAGTTTCAGCCATTCGACCCTCGTTTGCCGTTCCCCGGAACTGGGCAGCGCTGCAGCTACCAACTGGGCGCTAAGCCTGTCGCAGAGCGATTGTAGCGACAGGGTGAAGATGACAGCGGACAGCGGACAGCGGACAGCGGACAGCGGACAGCACGATATAAAGAGACGTAATTATGGGACGCAAATGGGGCATCCGAATTTCAATCGGCATGGGCGTCCAGAGAACGGTCGCTTGCGGGACTGGGCGTTCTTGGCAAAGGCCCCACTTGCCAAAATTTGACAATTGCAAGGATCAGGCACAGATCTATCTTATGCCATTTTGCCTTGGATGACACAAATGCAGGAAATGATGGATATACGGATTGCCAAAAATGGCCGAATGGTTCTTCCGCGCTCGGCGCGCAATGCCCTCGGTGTGACAGGGGCCGGCGTCGTGGTATTGTCGATCGATGGTGACGATGTGAAACTGTCATCGATGCGGCAGAGCATCAAGCGCGCGCAGGATTTATATCGTCAACATGCCACCAACGATCTCTCGGTCGATGACTTCCTCGCCGAGCGCCGCGCCGAAGCTGCCCGCGACGATGACGCCTAAGCATGGCATCGGTTGTATTTGATTCATCCGCGATCTTGGCGCTGCTTCGTGAGGAACCGGGGGCCGAGCTTGTCGCCGGGCATATTGGCGACGGGCTCATATCGGCGGTCAATTTGCAGGAAGTGATCAAGGGGCTGTTGCGCCGTGATGTGCCAGTTGATGTGGCGCTCGCGATGCTTGACGCGCTGCATCTCGACGTGCGTGCGCACGGGCGCGATGAAGCCATCGCTGCGGCCAAACTTTATCCTGTGACCAAAGAATTTGGCAGTGGCTTGGGAGATCGGTCCTGCATGGCGCTTGGGATCACCGAAGGACTTCCGGTTCTTACCGCAGATCAAGAGTGGTCCAAGATCGAGGTGCCGGGCCTGAAGCTCCTGCTGGCGCGATGACGAATTACAATGACTGACATTCTTGGCTACGCCCGTGCCAGCACTGGTGATCAAGATGTCGCAGGGCAGACTATGCGGCTCACCGAAGCCGGTGCATTCCGCGTCTTCACCGATGTCATGTCGGGCAAGAGCATGGACCGACACGGCCTCAAGGAACTACTCGGCTATGCGCGGTTTGGCGGCACGCCCGCGGTTGTCCGACTGGACCGTCTTGGCAGATCCCTCTTGGAACTGCTGTAGACCATGACAATGCTGCGCGAGCGCAAAACCGCGCTGCTCAGCCTAGAAGAAAAAATCGACACCTCGTCCGCAGCCGGTGAACTGATATTCCACGTTTTTGGGGCCATTGCCCATTTTGAACGGCGGCTGATATCCGAACGCATGAAGGACAGTACAGCCGCCGCGCGTGCCAAAGGCCGAAAACCAGGTCGACAGCCGCACGATATGTCGAGGATCGATGCGGCTCTGGCTCTCATTGAAGCGCACACGTCGCCGGCGGAAGCCGCAAAGCAGCTCGGTCTTGGTCGTTCGACAGTTTATCGTGAAATGCATCGCTTGGGACTTTCCCGACCTGCTTAAGCCAACGGCGATCCGTTCACATTTGTTCTCGCTTAGCATTGTTTACAGAACAAGGGCTGCGGTGACCTCAGGTCAGCCGCGCAGCCAAGCAACTGGACGTCGAGCTGGAGCAATGGCGCAACCGGCCGCTCGAAGTGCGCAACCTCATCCTTGACGCCCGTTATGAGCGCATGCGCCATCACGGCATTGTCCGCGATGGCGCTATACTAGCGGCCCCGGCATGCGTTCGGGCCTAGCGGAAAAGAAAGGGGCGATCCTACTCTAACCCGGTCCTTGATTGACCGGCGTTTTTACGGTCCATCCCCTCCCGCCCGCACCGGGGTGGCCGCCCCTGTCCAGGCAATCCAGCATGGCCCAAACGGACGGAGATGTCGTAAGATAAGCGCTGTCCGCCTGTTCTGGATCGCGATGACAGAGCCAAGTTCGGCCCGCCTGAAGGGGTTGCGCCGGGAAGCCCCCCGAACAGCGTCACCTCGCTTGCAGGGGCGGCCAGCCCCTGCCCGCAACATTCCTTGCCGGCTGGCTTCCTGACGCAATCACGGTGATCCAAAATCGGCCGAGAACCTTTGCCGAAGAGCCCGCGCACGTCATCACCGCCTGGCGCCGCAATTGTGCGTGTGGCTTATGATCTAGGCAGGTCGGTATAAACCGGTGCTTGGACTGGAACAGCACCCCGGAACAGCGGCTCGCCCAGCAGGAAGCCGATCAGATTGGGCCGGCCCAGGTTTTCGAGCATGGCTTCGATGATCAGCAGGATCGGCACCGACAGCAGCGCGCCGAGCACGCCCCAGATCCAGGAGAAATAGCTGATAGCGAGCAGGATCGAGACCGGGCTCAGCGTGAAGCGCTTACCCAGGATCGCAGGCGTGATGAAGTTCGCCTCGATCACATGGAGCGCCAGGAAGGCGAGTGCGGGCAGCAGCCCTACGGTGACCGAACTGGCCGTGCCCAGCCCGACCAGCGCCAACAGGCCCATGATCGTGAGCGGCCCCAGATAGGGCAGGAAATTGAACACGAACGCGAGCCCGCCCCACATCACCGGCGCGCTAAGCCCATAGGCCCAGGCACCGCCCGCCACGGTCAGCCCGACCCCGAAATTGACCTGCGCCACCGTCAGCAGATAGCCCGCCACCCGGTCCTGCACATCGCGCATCACGCGCGCGATCCGCAGCGATGTGTCCGGATGCTCGCGGTCGTTTTGCAGGCGCTGCTTCACGCGGATGTGGCTGTCGATCATGAAGAAGGTCATCAGCAGGGTCAGCAGCACTTCCAGCACCACGCTGGGCGTGGCAAACGCCACCTGTTCGATGACCGAGGGCGTGGCGAGCACCACTTCGCGGGGGCCGTGCCCGGTGAGGCGCGCGAGTTGGCGGTTGAAGTCGTTGATCCACGTAAGGTTGCCGCGCAGTTCGGCAAAGCGGCGGCCGACCTCGCGCAGCATGTCGGGCACCTGATCCACCATTGCGAACGCCGGCTGGAGTATGAGGGCGAGCGCAGCCACGATCACGGCAGCCATGGTCAGAATGGCAAACAGCGCCGCCAACATGCCCGGCAGGCCGAGCCGGGTCAGCCGGTCGGCCAGCGGGGCCAGCACGATTGCGATGACCACAGCGGTAATGGGCGGCAGGAACACCACCGAACCGATCGACAGCACGAACGGCAGTGCCATGAAAAGCCCGGCCATCAGCAGCAGCAGGATCGCGGATTGCAGGCGCGCGCGGGTATCGCCGCTTTCGGGCGGTGCCGAATCTTCGAGCATGGGTTCGGGGCGGGGCTGATCGGCCATGATGACGGTTGTTTGCGCTTGCAGCATGGCGGGATCAAGACTGCGCTTTGGGGGTCAGGCCGGAAATGCGCCAACGTGTCCCGCACTTGCGCCGGGCGACTTACCCCACCAGCGGCTTGCCGTAGATGACGTATTCCTTGTTCACGTGGCTCTCGATGGCATTGGCAATCGCGACCATCCCCTGATTGTCATCGAGAATCCAGCCGATCTCACCGCGCGTTGCGCCATAGCGCTCAACCGAATTTCGGCGGATGTATTCAATCATCATGAAAGCCAGCTGGCTGGCAAGACGCGTGGATTGCAGCCGCTTGCGCACGCCCATCAGCGGCACGCGCATCGTGCGCACGCGGGGGTTGCGCAGCCACAGCAGCAGTTTCGCCCAATTGAAGGGAAACAGCGAGCCGCCCATCGGCCCCAGCACTTCGTTGAGATCAGGGAGCGTCATCATGAACGCCACCGGCTCGCCGTCATATTCGGCGACCATGATCAGATCTTCGCGCACGATCGGTTTGAACTTCTTGCCGGCATAGGCGATTTCGGTGTCGGTGAAGGGCACGAAGCCCCAGTTGTCCGACCAGGCATCGTTAAGGATATCGAGGATCAGCTTGGCCTCGGCATCGAACTTGCTCTTGTCGACATTGCGAATGCGGATGCGGGCATTCTTTTCGCCCGAAGTGATCACGCGCTGGATCAGCGGCGGAAACGCGCGCGTGATATCCAGTTCATAAGTGAGCAGCGACTTGGCAGGCGTATAGCCCAGCGCCTCGAAATAAGGAGGGTAGCGCTTGCTCTGGTGGCCCATCATCACCGTCGGCGATTGTTCGAAGCCGCGCACCAGCTGGCCCGGTTCTTCCCAGATCGACATGGAAATTGGCGCAAGCACTTGGGTCATGCCCTTCTCACGCAGCCAGTCCTCCGCGCGGGCGATCAGCGCGCGGGCCACCGCTTCGTCCTCGGCTTCGAACAGGCCCCAGTTGCCCGTACCAGGCCCCATGCCCTGCGCCGGGTCCATCGCGGTGGCGAGCTTGTCGATATGCGCGGAAATGCGCCCCACGACGGTACCGCCGCGCCGGGCGAGGAACAGTTGCACATCGGCATGTTCGAAAAACGGATTCTTGCCGGGGGTGATCAGTTCGATCGCCTCCATGCGCAGCGGCGGCACCCACGCTGGATCTTCGCGGCCGATCCGATAGCCCACGTCCACAAAGGCAATGCGATCGGCCTTGCTGGAAACGGGCATGATGCTTACTTCGCCCAAGGCGCTTGAACTGCCGGCCACGATCTTGCCTTTGTTTGGAATTAGACGGGAAACCTGTGGCGACCTGCGTTGGCGCGTGCCGGATTGTCAAGCTCGGCGTCTGGCGCGGCGTCTGGCAGGGTGTCTGGCACGGGGGGACGCGAACGACGGCCACACCGTGTTACTTGGGAACGATTGCATGCTTACCTCGGATAGTCTCGACACGGCCGCTGCGCCCGTGCTGCCTCAGGGCGGTTCGGCCCTTGGTGATGCAGGCACACATGGTGCCGCGGCGCTGGCGCGCACGCCCGATGACAAAGCCATGCTGCGTGCCGCGGTTGAACTGACCCGCGATCTTGCGCCTGCGCGGGCGGCGATCTTCTGGCCAGATATGCTGCTTTCCGCCGGTATCGGTTACGCAGCGCTGGCGGTCGCGGTCCTTACCCAGAGCCCCTGGATCATGGCGGCCTGCGCGCTGGTTTCGGCGCTTGCGCTCTACCGCGCGCTGCTGTTTATCCATGAGCTCTCGCATATCCACAAGGATGCGCTGCCCGGTTTCCGCTTTGGCTGGAATCTGCTGGTGGGCATGCCGCTGCTCACGCCTTCGTTCATGTATGAAGGCACCCATACGCTGCATCACGCGCGCACGCGCTATGGCACGGCGGAGGACCCCGAATATCTGCCGCTCGCGCTGATGAAGCCGTGGTCGCTGCCAGTGTTCCTGCTCACAGCGCTGCTGCTGCCTGTGGCGCTGCTTCTGCGCTCAGCGGTGCTGGTGCCGTTGGGCGCCATCATCCCGCGGCTGCGGCGGCTGGTGTGGGCGCGCGCCTCAGTGCTGGCGATCAACCCGGCGTTCCGCCGCCGCCCGCCCGAAGGGGATTTCGCGCAGATGGTGTTCTGGCAGGAAACCGGTGCTGCGGTGTGGGCGTGGTTCGTGCTGGCCTGGTCAGCCACGCATGGCTGGCGGCCGCTGCTGGTTGCGCTCGCGGTCGTCGCGCTTGGCGCGGTGCTCAACCAAGCGCGCACTCTCGTGGCGCACTTGTGGGAGAACGAGGGCGAGACGATGACCGTGACCGGGCAATACCTCGATTCGGTCAATGTGCCGCCGCCGGGCTGGATGACGGTGCTGTGGGCGCCGGTCGGCCTGCGCTTCCACGCGCTGCATCACTTGCTGCCGAGCCTGCCCTACCATGCGCTTGGCGAAGCGAACCGGCGGCTTTGCAAGGAACTGGGCCCGGGTTCGACCTATACGCGTTCCAACTATCCGGGCCTGTTTCCGCTGCTGGGCCGGCTGGTGCGCAGGACGATGGGTGCACATGGGGGTGCGCGCGAAGGCACAGCCTCGCACTGATGGCAGACGCGCGCACGATCCTGAAGATCGATGACCCGGCGCACGATGCCGCGCTGACCCGCGTGCTGGCCGATGCCTTTCAGAGTGATCCGGCGCTTTCGTGGCTTCTGCCGGACCCTGCCCTTCGCCCTGCGCGGTTTGAGACTTTTTTCCCCGCGATGATCAAGGCGGATCGCAAGGCCGGTATGGTGCTGGCCTCGCCCGGTAACGAGGTGGTCACCTTGTGGCGTGCGCCGGGACAGACCAAACCCGGCCTGGTTGAAACGCTGGGCGAAGGCTGGCCAATGCTGCGTACATTTGGTCTGGGGCTCGGCCGCGCGATGACCATGAGCGGGGCCATCGCCGCGCATCACCCGGTGCCTGACGACTTTTGGTATCTGCACTTTGCTGCCGCAGCCTCCGCCGCGCAGGGCAAGGGCTGGGGCGGCGCGGCCATTCGCGAAGGCATTGCAAGAGCCACCGCGGCAGGAAAGGCGACGGTGCTGGAGACCGCCAAGGAGACCAATGTCGCGATCTATCTGCGGCTGGGATTTGCTATCATCGATACGTGGCAGGTGCCGGGCGGCGGGCCAAAGTTCTGGACCATGCGTCGGCCGCTTTGAGCCTTCATTCCTCGGTTCTGACCAGCACCGTCTCGCCGATCAGCAGAAACAGGAAGAACGGTGCCCACGCAGCCAGCATGGGCGGATAGCCGCCGAAATTACCCATGGCCAGCGCCGCATTGTCCACCACGAAATAGGCAAAGCCCAGCGCCATGCCGATCACTGCGCGCACGAACAGGAGGCCTGACCGGGCAAGGCCGAACGCAGCGACAGCGCCCAGCAGAGGCATGAGCAGCGCCGAGAGCGGCCCGGAGATCTTGTGCCACCATTTGCCTTCAAGCTCGCTCGTGCGGTAGCCGGCAGCGCGGATCGCATTGATCGATTCGGTCAGCTGCGCCAACGATTCCCCATCCGCATCGGCCTTGCGGATAATGACTTGGCCCGGATCTACCGCCTTGGCGAAGGTCTGCGCTGCGGGATAGATGGTGCGCCGTGCGCTCTGCACATCAAAGCCAGTGGGCTTTTCAAAGTGCCAGCCGGGGCTGGCATACGTGGCGGACGGCGCGCGCACGATTTCGACCACCATCCCGCCCGGATCGCGCCGATACCAGCTGACATCGCTCATCCGCATGGCCGCTCCGCGCCCCTCCACCGCCCGGGCGAACAGGATGTTCGTGCCGTCCTGCAGCCAGACATTGGTCTTGACCGCGCTGTCGCGCGGGATCGGGCCATAATCGACCGCTTGCCATGCCTTGAGCGTTGCGGTGGAGCGCGTGACGACCCGCTCGGTAAAGCCGAAGGTGAGCAGCGCGGTGACCGCCGCCACCAAAAACAGCGGCGCCAGCACCTGATGCGCGGAAAGCCCGGCGGCCTTGAGCGCGATCACCTCGCTGTTCTGGTTCAACGTCATCAGCGTGATGATCGTGGCCAGCAGGACCGAGTAGGGCAGGAAGCGGCTGACCAGCTGCGGAACACGCAGGCCCACGTAGGTCATCAGCTCGCCCTGTCCATTGCCGGGCGCGGCAAGGATGCGGCCGCTCTCGCTGAGCAGATCGAGCATCTGCAGCACCAGCACGAGCATCAGCAGCACCGCGATGATGCGCACCGCAAACATCCGGCCGATATAGAGCGTCACCGTGCGCGAGGGGAAAAACTCAAACTGCATCAACGGTTCCAGTCGCTGCGACATCTGCCAGACGCGGCTTGCGCTTTGCAAACAGCTTCATCACCGCGCGCGTAATCTTGGCAAAGCCGGTTTCGAGCCCGCCGATCGGCTGGCCGCCGGGCACATAGGCCAGCTGCCGGTACATCCACAGAATAAGCGCCGCGAACAGCACGAACGGCCCCCACAGCGCCAGCGTCGGGTCCACCCGGCCCAGGCTGGCGATGTCCTGCCCGTATTCGTTGACCTTGTGATAGGCGACCACCATCACGATCGAGATAAACACCCCCAGCGACGAACTAGACCGCTTGGGCGGTACGGCCAGTGACACGGCCAGCAGCGGCAGCAGAAACATCATCGCCACTTCGACTAGCCGGTAGTTGAGGCTGGCGATGCTTTGATAGCGGGCGGCCTGCGTGGAATCCTTGCTCCAGCCGATGCTCAGCAATTCGGGCAGAAAATACTCGCGGTCGCGCTCACCGCGGCTGCGGAACTGCTCGATGCGCGGCAGATCGATCGGCAGGTCGTGGGTGGCGAAAGTCAGCACACGGGCGGAATTGAGCCCCGGACCATCCTGCACGATCTGGCCTTCCGACAGGCGCAAGACGACGGTATCGGGGTTTTCCTTGTTGGCGAAGAATTGCCCCTCGCGTGCCGAGATCACCAGAACCTGACCATCCTTGGAGGCGATCCGCGCGAAAATGCCTTGCAGATCGCGCCCTTCGTCGCGGCTGGCATCGACGCGCAGCGCGGTGCGGTCCTGCAAGGTGTTGAACTCGCCCACCTTGATCGAAGCGCCCAGTGCGCCCGAGCGCAGATCAAACTGCAGCTGTTCGTAGTAATAGCGCGAAAGCGGCTGGAGATAGCCCACGATCAGCAGGTTCAGTGCGGCGAGCACCACAGTGAACAAGTAAGGCACGCGCAGCAGGCGCGTGTATGAAAGGCCGACCGCGCGCATCACATCAAGCTCTGACGAGGTAGCGAGGCGGCGGAAAGCGAGCAGGATGCCCAGCATCAACCCGAGCGGAATCGCCAGACTGGCGTATTCGGGCAGGAGATTGGCCAGCATCTTGAACACGACGCTGACCGGCCCGCCCTCGGTCGCGACGAAATCGAACAGCTTGAGCATCTTATCGAGCACAAGCAGCGACGCCGCGATCACGAAGACCGACAGCATCGGCACAATGACGAGCCGGGCAATGTATTTGTCGGTGGCGGTCAGGAAGGTCAAAGGCGAGGCGGCTCCCAAAATGCGCACGGGCTTAAACCGGATCGCAGCCGGAATGGGTGCGCCGGGTTAGCCCGGTTCAGGAGCGGGCGGAAGCCGAAAATGTGCGGGGGCAGCGGGCTTGGACCGGTGCGGCGCGAATCAGGCTTTTTCCAGCGTGCACTGCAGCGGATGCTGATTCTGGCGGGCGAAATCCATCACCTGATTCACCTTGGTTTCGGCGATCTCATAGGGGAAAATACCGCAGACGCCGACGCCCTTCTGGTGAACATGGAGCATGACCCGCGTGGCCTGCTCAAGGTCCATATTGAAGAAGCGTTTGAGCACCATGACGACGAATTCCATCGGCGTGTAATCGTCATTCAGCATCAAAACTTTGAACATGCTCGGTTTTTTGGGCCGGGTGCGGGTTTTCGTGGCAATGCCGACTTGATCGTCGCCGTCGTCGCTTCCGCCGCCGGGGCCTTTGGGCGCATCGTCATCGCCGGCGTGCACAACGCAGGCTGCCATCAGCGCTTCAAACGCAGCACAGCCCTCAGGGGCGCGGTACATGGCTGACAAATTCATAGCAGTTGGATATCGCATTGCACTGGCCTGCGTACAAGAGGCAGCAAGGGCACTTAGCCCGAAAGTCTGCACAGGATCACGCGCCGGATAGAGCCGAAATGGAAACGGGCCGGACCGGGTCAAACCCGTCCGGCCCGCTTTCATGGTCTTCCGGCCGTGCAGCAGCGCGGCCGGATCAAGCCGATCAGGCGGCCTGCTTGATCTTCTCAACCGCGAGGCTGACGCGGTTCGAGATCGGCTGGAAGGCTTCGCTGGCGAGCTTGAGCATCGCTTCGCTGTTCTTCGAGCTGACGGCCATTGCGGCGTCAAACTGCTTGCGCAGCATCGCGTTCTGCTTCTCGAAGAACTCGGCCGGCGACTTGACCGAGGCGAGGTCCTTGATTTCGGCCGACATCGTCTCGACGACGGTCTTGGTCTCGGCCACGTAGCTCTTGCTCATTTCCTGAAGGCCGGTGGCGAGGATCTTGGTCGATTCGACGACCGCTTCCATATTGCCCTTGGTGAAGGCGCCCATGTCGCCGAACGCAGCCTGGCTCTTTTCAAGCGCGGCCTTGGCCTTCTCGGCGGCGTCCTTCATGGCGGTCTGGATGGTTTCGGTCATTTCGGTGGTGGTGGCGGTCATGATAAAAATGTCCTTCTGCGTGGGTGCCGCAATCCGGGGGGAAGCGGCTGCTGTCTTGCGCGTCTTGATGACGACATCTGCTTTTTTGGAGACTGTTGCCTTGGCAGCTGGTGCCTTGGCGGGTATTTTCCGAGCCTTGGGGGCCGGAATGGTCTTGACCGGGTTGGGCGCGGAAACCGCTGGGGTTCCCACAATAGCCTGATCCGCGGTGGTCACGGCCTTCTTCACTGCTTTTGCCTTGGGCGCCTTCACCTTCTCGGCTTTGAGCGGCGCCGCATCAGGTGTTGCCACCTTGCGCGGACGACCGACTTTGCCCTTGGGCTTAGGTGCGGCAACGACCAATTCTGGTCCGGCCACTGCTTTCCCGGCCAATACGTCCAACGCCACGACCGGTTCCGCCACAACGACAGCGTCGGTGACAACCGGTTCCGCATTTGCTGCGGGTGCGATGTCGTTGATGTCGTCGTTCATGACCAAACTGCTCCTGCGCTGGACACTCTACGCTGAAGACTCCATCAAAAAAGAGTCCACAAACGCACGTGCTGCATTGCACCAATTAGCTAATGCAGCAGGCTGGGTCAAGTATTTTTGTGCAGTGCAGCATTGTTAAAAAGTGTGAACGGAGCGAGACATTCTAAAGGCCGCGGATCAGCGTGCTTTCACATAGCGCCCGGGCGCATCCTCG
>CANEVG010000040.1 GCA_947442095.1 Sphingomonadaceae bacterium | reverse complement strand
CGGCGCGCAAGACCGCACTTATAAAGTCCCGGCCAAGCAATACGGCGATGCCGGCTGCGAGTGAGCGGCGCGCGGGGCGCGCCTTCTCCTCGGTCACCTCACCCATCCCCGAACCTCGCGCTGTTGCCATGCCCGGGTTCGCGTCCTAGCCTTTGCGCAGGATAGGCAAGCGGAAGGAAATCGTCATGGAAGTCGCAGCAGGGCTCACTGTTCGTATGGTGATCTTGTTCACGGTGGCCGCGCTGGGGCAGGTCGTTGGTTCGTTTCTGCTGGTCCGCACCCAAGGGTTCACGCAGCCCATCTGGAGTCTGGCCTGCGTCGGGGTGCTGCTTGCCTCGTTCTGGGCGATCGCGCGGATGTATGCCGAAGGCGGTGCGATCATTTTCATCGTGCCCCTGATGGCGGCGGTCGTGCCGCTGCTGATCGTGTTCATCGCGGTGTTCGTGATGGGAGAGCCGGCCTCCTGGCTGCGGATCGGCCTGCTCACGTTCGCCTGCGCGGTTATCGGCTATGCGGGCCGGGTCTGACCCCGGACCAGACCATCACCCTGCCGTGACTCGGCCTCGCTCAGCAATGTAATAATATAGTATTCCCCTTCGGTTCCCAGGGCCGCTCTGTTAAGGGCCGCCCCGCAATTGCACTTTCACAACACAACCGTCAGGAGCCGGGCACATGGTACGCCTCACTCTCGCGCCGCTCGCCGCCGCCGCTGCGCTGATCCTCGCGCCCCACGCCAAGGCCCAAAGTGCGCCGGCCGCCCCTGCTACAGCCGCTCCCGGCATGCGGCCCAGCCGCCCACCGCCCCAGCCCACCTGGGTGCTCACCATCGGCTTTGCGCCCATCGTCGCCCCGGCGTGGCAGGGCTCAAGCGACATGGCGTTCTCAGTATTTCCGGATATCCGCGTGAACTACAAGGACGAAGTCTTCTTCTCGGTGCAGGAAGGGCTCGGGTGGAACGCGGTGAACCGCGATGGCTGGAAGATCGGCCCCGTCGCCCGTCTGCGCTTCGGCCGGCAGGAATCGAACGGCGGCTCGCCCTTTCTTATCACCGGCGGCAGCGAAGCGCTGCGCGGGTTCGGCGACGTCGACATTGCAGGCGAGTTTGGCGGCTTCGTGCAATATAGCCCGGCCGGAGTTCTTGGCCGCCGTGTGGCGCTGCGCGCCGAAGTCCGGCGCGGCGTCGGCGGGCATGAAGGCGTCGTCGCCGAACCCTCGATCCGCTTTTCCGACCGCGCAGGCAAGTTCCGCTATTCGCTGGGTCTGCGCTCCACTTTCGCCAGCGAGAAGTACACGCAGGTCTATTTCGGCGTGACCCCGCAGCAGGGCCTTGCCGCAGGGCTCGCGCCTTTCAGCACCGGCTCGGGCCTTGTCTCCGCCGGGATCAGCGGCACGCTCACGCGCCCCCTCGGCAATCGCGGCCAGCACGGCGCGCTCACCTTGCTCACGGGCTATGACCGGCTCGGAAACGTGGTGGCAGACAGCACCCTGATCCGCCAGCGCGGCCGCCGCAATCAGTTCAGCGTCGGCCTTGCCTACGGGTACCGCTTCACCTGGAAGTAGCGCCGGGCGGCCGCGCTTAGTTTGCCGATCTGGCGCCCATCGTGCGGATCATGCGCGTGATTTCGTCTGCGCCAAGCGCGCCGTCGGCCATCGCGACGGTGCCTGTGCGGTTGTCGCGCACCACGATCGCGGGGGTTCCGGCAACGCCCGCATCGGTCGCGGCCTGATAGCCCTGGCCCATCTGCTGGATCGTCTCGGGCGCATGGACGCAGCGATCGAGCGCGGCCAGATCGGTCACACCCGCCTCGCGCGCCAGCGCCTCGGTTGATTGGCCCGGGGTTTCGGGCAGGCCCGCACCGTTTGTCCGCGTCAGTGCAAGATAGCGCCCGAGGAAGCGGTAATAGCCCGCTGAGGACACCTGCTGGCCAATGCAGATCGCGGTGGCGGAGGAGATGAAGGCCGCGCGGCCATGGAATGACAGCGGCATGAGGCGCACCGCCAGATTGACCTGCCCGCCGCTGCCATCAACCACCTTCTCCGGAGTCTGGCCCAGATCCTTGCAATAGGGGCATTCCGGATCGATCCACACGATCAGGCTGAAATCGGCAGCGGGCTTGCCATAGACCGGCTCGCGCGCGGGATCGACCGGCGCAACCCTACCCGCCGTGTGCCATAGGCTGGTGTCGGCCTGCGCCGCGGCTGGGGACGGTGCAAGCAGGGCGGCGGTGAGAACGGTGATCGCTAGAACGGGGGCAACAAGACGCATGGCAGAGCCCTTCGGCGGGGTGGGACGATCGCCGCCATAGGCCCCGGAATCGCTCTAGGCAATTTGGGCGCTTACTGTATGTCTTGGGATATAGCTGACCGGAGCCCGTCGTTGTCCCGCCTCTTTGCCCTGCTGCTCTGCCTGCTGGCCTTCTCCGCATCCGCTGCAGCGCAGCCGCGCGGGCCAGTCGTGCTGGCGGCATCGAGCCTGCAGGAAGCCCTGAGTGCGGCGGCAGACGGCTGGGCCAGTAAGGGCCATCCGCGCCCGGTGCTCTCGTTCGCCGCGTCCTCGGCGCTGGCGCGGCAGATCGAGGCCAAGGCGCCCGCCGATTTGTTCGTTCCGGCGGACGAGGAGTGGATGGACTATCTCGCGGCGCGCAAGTTGATCGCGCCCGGCACGCGCACGGCGTTTCTCACCAACCGGTTGGTGATCGTGGCCCGCGCCGGCACGCGCACGCGCTTCAATGTCCGCCCCGGCTTTCCGCTGGCCGCAGCGCTCATGCGCGGCCGGCTGGCGCTGGCCGATCCCGATGCCGTGCCCGCCGGGCGTTATGCACGCGAGGCGCTGACCATGCTGAAAGTCTGGCCGGGTGTTGCGGACCAGCTCGCGCGCGCCGAGAATGTCCGCGCCGCGCTGGCGCTGGTGGCGCGGGGTGCTGCGCCGCTTGGCATTGTCTATGCCACCGATGCGCGCGCCGAACCGGCCGTGCGGATCGCGGGCTGGATACCCGCCGCGGCGCACACGCCGATCATTTATCCGCTGGCGCGCCTCGCCCGCTCGAAGAACCCTGAAGCCGAAGCGTTCCGCCGCTATCTGGTCTCGGCCGAGGGCAAGGCGGTGTTCGCCCGCTTCGGCTTCGGGATGCGCTGAACTTGCTGGCGCTTTCCGCTGAGGAATGGGGCATTGTGATGCTCTCGCTGCAGGTCAGCCTCGCGGCGATCCTTGGCGTGTTGCCGGTGGCGTTTGCGCTGGCGTGGGTGCTGGCGCGGGCGCGCTTTCCGGGCAAGATCCTGCTCGATGCGCTTGTCCATCTGCCGTTGGTGCTGCCGCCTGTGGTGGTCGGCTGGCTGATGCTGATCGCCTTTGCGCCGGAAGGGCCCGCGGGCCGCGTGCTGGCGATGTTTGGCGTGAGCGTGCTGTTCCGCTGGACAGGCGCGGCGCTGGCCGCTGCGGTCATGGCGCTGCCGCTGATGGTGCGCGCGATCCGGCTTTCGCTGGAGGCGGTCGATCCCCGGCTCGAGGCGGCGGCGCGCACGCTCGGGGCAGGGCCATGGCGCACTTTCGCCACCGTCACGCTGCCGCTGGCCTCAGCGGGCGTGCTGGCGGGCGTGGTGCTCGGCTTCGCGCGCTCGCTGGGCGAGTTCGGCGCGACGATCACGTTCGTCTCGAACATACCCGACGAGACCCGCACCTTGCCGCTGGCGATCTATGCCGCGCTGCAATTGCCAGGGGGAGATACGGCGGTGTGGCGGCTGGCGGTGGTCTCGGTGCTGCTCTCGCTAGCGGCGCTGGTGGCTTCGGAAGCGCTGACGCGGTCTATGGGACAAGGCCGGATGCAGGGCAGAGGTGACCATGTCCTTTGAAATCGACATCACGCTGCGCCGGGGTACGCGCAACATTGCCTGCCGCTTCGCCAGCCCTGCCGGGGTGACTGCGCTGGTCGGGCCTTCGGGCGTCGGCAAATCAAGCGTGCTGGAGGCGATTGCGGGGCTGCTCAGGCCAGCCTCGGGATGCATCACCGTAAGCGGGGTTGCGGTGTTCGATAGCGCGGCGGGCGTGGACCTCGCGCCGGAACACCGCGCTTGCGGCATTGTGTTTCAGGACCTGCGCCTGTTCCCCCACTTCCGGGTGCGCGACAACTTGCTCTATGGCTACAAGCTCGCGCCGCCCGAACGGCGCTGGCTCACGCTGGAAGACGCCTGCGCGTTCCTCGATATCCGCCCGCTGCTAGAGCGCCGCCCGCGCACGCTTTCAGGCGGCGAAGCGCAGCGCGTTGCCATCGGGCGCGCGCTGCTGGCGGCCCCGCGCTTCCTTTTGATGGACGAACCGCTGACCGCGCTCGACGATAAGCGCCGCGAGGCCATCCTTCGCGTGATCGAACGTATCCGCGACGAACTGGCGCTGCCGATTCTGCTGGTAAGCCACGACCGCGCCGAAGTGGCGCGGCTGGCGGATCATGTGGTCGAGATGAAGGTTGGGGGACAATAAATGGGGACAGTCCCTGTTTTCTTTCCTCAAATTTCCAACTGGCTGCCAAGCTCAATCACCCGGTTGGTCGGCAGACGGAAGAATACCATCGCGCTTTCCGCGTTGCGTACCATCCACGCGAACAGCTTTTCCCGCCACAGCGCCATGCCGGGTCGCTTGGAGGCGATCAGCGTCTGGCGGGCGAGGAAATAGCTGGTGTCCATCGGCTTGAACGGCCCGCCTGCGCGCACTTCAGTGCTGAGCTCGGCGGGAATGTCTGCCTCGTCCATGAAGCCTATGCGTATGATCATGCGGTAGAAGCCGGATCCCAGATCCTCCACCTCGCGCCGCCGAGCCGGGGGCACATGCGGCACGCTTTGCGTTTCCACCGTCAGGATCACCACTCTGTCGTGCAGGATGTGGTTGTGCTTCAGGTTGTGGAGCAATGCCGGCGGAATGCCCTCCACGGTCGAGGCAAGGAACACCGATGTTCCCGCCACCCGCCGCACTTTCTGGCAGACGGAATTCAGGAACAGGTCAAACGGCATCGAATCCTCGGCCAGACGCTCGCGCATGATGCGCCGTCCGGTCGCCCAGGTGCTCAGCATTGTGAAGGTGATGGTGGCGCCAACCAGCGGGAACCAGCCGCCATCGGGGATCTTGGTCACGTTCGAGGAGAAATAGGCCCCGTCGATCAGCAGGAACAGGCCGGTGAAGAACCCGGCGACGAGCGGCGGCCATTTCCACACCATGAAGGCCAGCACGCCGAACATGCACGAGGTGATGAACATCGTGCCGGTATTGGCAATGCCATAAGCCGAAGCGAGGTTGCCCGAGGTGCGGAAGCCCAGCACCAGCATCACCACCAGCAGCAGTAAGGTCCAGTTGACGAGGGGCACATAGATCTGCCCCGCCGCGCTCGCGCTCGTATGGCGGATGCGGATGCGCGGCAGATAGCCAAGTTGCACCGCTTGTTGCGACACCGAGAATGCGCCCGAAATGACCGCCTGGCTGGCGATCACCGTCGCCATCGTTGCCAGCAGCACCAGCGGCAGGCGCAGGGCTTCGGGGGCGAGCAGGAAAAAGGGGTTCACCACGGTTTCCGGGCGGTGCAGGATCATGGCGGCCTGGCCCAGATAGTTGAGCAGCAGGCACGGAAACGCAAGATAGAGCCACGCCATCGTGATCGCGCGGCGGCCGAAGTGGCCCATATCGGCATAGAGCGCTTCCGCGCCCGTCACCGCTAGCACCATCGAGCCGAGCGCGAGGAACGCCATCAGCGGATCGTGCGCGAAGAAATAGAACCCGTAGACCGGATTGAGTGCCTGAAGGATCTGGGGGGACTCCATGATCCCGGCAATGCCGAGCACCGCGATGGTCAGGAAATAGATCACCATGATCGGGCCAAACAGCTTGCCCATGGCCGCTGTGCCGCGCGACTGGATCGCGAAGAGGCAGAACAGGATGGCGATCGCGATCGGCAGCACGAACTGTTCGAACCCGGCATGGACCACGGTCAGCCCTTCGACCGCCGACAGCACCGAAACGGCCGGCGTTATCATGGCATCGCCGAAGAACAGCGCCGTGGCGGTAAGCCCCAGCACCGACATGATGTAGGTCCAGCGGGTGCTGGTCAGGCTGCGGCTGACCAGCGCAAGCAAGGCGAGGCTGCCGCCTTCGCCCTTGTTGTCTGCGCGCAGGATCATGAACAGATACTTCACCGTCACGATCAGGATCATCGTCCAGAACACGATGCTCAGCACGCCGAAGACATGCGTCTGATCCACCTGCATAAGGTGGTGGCCGACAAAAGTTTCCTTGAACGCATAGAGCGGCGAGGTGCCGATATCGCCGAACACCACACCGATCGCGCCGAGCGCCAGAGTGCTCAGGCCCTCCTTCGGGTGGTGACCGTGGCCGTCTTCCGCCGCGTCGTGCTCCAGCGGCGTATCGGTCGCGGGAATCCCGCCATCACGCGCGGAATCTTCACCCGGAGTTGCGTTCGTGTCCATCGCCGCGCCGCTACTCCTGCTGGATTGCCGATGCGAGAACTATTTTGCCTGATCCCTCCGGACTTGCCGGCTGCTGATGGGTTTTATCTCGGAGCTGGAGCCTGACCGGGAGGGGGGTTGTAGACCGATGGTCCGGCAAGCGTTTCGGCCGGCTGGATCACGATGGGCGCGGCCACGCGGTCACCGGCTGGATCGCGCACCGCCCGGGTGGCCATGCCGCCGATGGCCGCGGCGGTGTCCACCGCGCGCAGGATCGGGGTGAACACCGGGATATCGCCATTGCGCTTCACATCGCGCAAATGCCTGTCGGCGTTGTAGCGTGCCTCGTCCGGCATCAGCCATGCCTGTTCGAGCGCACCGGCCGCCGCCAGCAGGCGGGCCTTAGCGAGATAGGCGTTGGCCATGGCGGTGTTGGAATTACTGCGCGCCACCAGCAGCTCACGCGCGAGATCGAGGACGTCGAGCGTGGTGATGAGGCCCGCGCGCTGCTGGAGGATCGCCCCCTCATAGGCACGGCGGGCAGCGGCTTCGGCGTCGCGGAAACTGGCAATCGCGGCCTGCTGAGCCTGCCAGTCGTTCCACGCCGCTGCCAGCACGGCGCGGTTTTCGCGCAGCGAGGCATCGAGCAGCCGCCAGTCCGCATCATTGGCGGCCATCGCCTCCCCGATGCGGGCGCGGCGCAGCCCGCTCTCGAAAATTGGGCCGCTGATGATAAACTGCGCACGCGTGTCATAGGCCCGCAGACTGTCGTTATAGGCGCTTTGCGAACTGACACTGGCGCTGCCCTGCAAATCGATACGCGGCATCAGGTCGGCCTTCGCCGCTGCGACGCTCGCGCGCGAGACCTGCTCGCGCGCCCGCGCGGCCAGCACGATCGGGCTGTGCAGCTCGGCATAGATATAGGCCTCTTCAAGCTGGCGCACTGGCAGGCGGAGCGGATTGGGTGCCACAAGATTGCCCGCAGGCACGCCCACCATGCGCAGGAACGCGGCCTCGCTCGACGCGGCATCGCGCTGCGCGGTATAGACCTGCGCCCGGCCGAGCGAGACCCGGGTCGTGACCTGTTGGACGTCGGTTGCGGTCACTTCATGGACTTGCAGCCGCGCCTGGTTATCGCTCAGCTGGCGTTCGAGCGCGGCGAGGTTGTCCTTCGCGATGATCACCGATGCGCGGTCGCGCAGCACACCGATATAGGCGGCAATGGCATCAAACAGCGCCTGCTGCTCGGTCGAGCGCAGCACCTGCTTCTGGAAATCGATCTGCGCTACCGCGCCCCGCTCTTGCGAGGCGTTGCGCCCGAACGTGAACAGAGGCTGCGTGAGCACTGCGGACGCGTTCGTGGTCCAGCCCGAGAGCACGATCGGTTGTCCAATGCGCTGGTCGAACTTGTCGCGCTGCCAGGTGGCGCCGAGGCTGTAGTTCAGCTTGGGGCCATAGTTCGCGCGGGCCTGGGTCAGGCGGTAGTCGGTGCTTCTTACCGTGGCGCGCTGCGCCAGCAGCGGCGGCGAGGTCCAGTACGCCAGCCGCAGCGCATCGGTGAGCGAGGTGACGGGCGCGCCCTTCATCGCGCTCTCGACGATATCCGCCGGTGTTTCCTCTGGCAGCTCGGGACGCATCGCCATGCGATCCGCTGCGTAGGCTTCGGCATAGCTGTCCGTGTCGGGCTCGCCGTCACCCGCTTCCGGCATGGACGGCAGGGGTGCTGCAGGCTGGGATGGGGCAGGCTGGGATGGGGCAGGCTGGGGAGGGGGCTGGCCGCCACTGTCCAGATCGTCCCCGCCATAGCTGCCTGCAGGGCTCGGCGGCGTCGGGAGCTGCTGGGCCGCAACCGGGGCCAGCGCTGCAAGCAGAGCGGAGGCAGCCAGCGCAGTTGGGGACAGGAAACGCATGCAGACCGGCTCAGTTATCGCGGAACGCGCGCATGAACTGATCGACGAACGGCTTGGTCACATAAGAAAGCAACGATCGGTCACCCGTCTCGATAAAGGTTTCGGCGGGCATGCCGCTGCGCAGCTCAAGCCCTTCCTTCTTCACATCGGCCTGATCAACCTCGATGCGGACCATGTAATAGGCCTGGCGCGCTTGCGGGTCTTCGCTGCGGTCTGTCGCCACATAGGTCACCTTGCCCCGGATTTCAGGGGTTGTCGCGCGGTTGAACGCACTGAACAGCACGCGGGCGGACTGGCCCTTCATCACCTGGTCGATATCGACCGGGCTGATCATGGCCTCGATAACCATCACATCGCGGTCGGGCACGATTTCCATGATCGGTTCGGCTGGGCGCACCACGTCGCCGATGGCGGCAAACGCGATCTTTTCAATCGTACCGGTATAGGGTGCGCGGATCTCGCTGCGGTCCTGCTGATCGGATGCCGCCACGCTGCGCAGTTGCTGCTGGTTGAGCACGGTGTTGACCTGCGCCAGATCGCTGCCGGCCTGGGCCCGCCGGGTCTGCTCCAGCTGGATCGATTGCTGCTGCGCTTCGGTGATCCGCGCGCGCGCCTGCGCGATCTGGGCCATGAGCGAGCCGACACTTCCGTCAAGATCCACCGCCGTCCGTTCCAGCTGGTTGAGCCGGTTGATCGTGACAAGCTGTTTGTCCCACAAGTCCTTCACGCCCTGCCGCTCCGGCTCGATCAGCTTGCGCTGCTGCTTGAGCGCGGCAATCTGGGCTTCAAGGCCGCGAATTTCCTCGCCAAACTGCGTCATCCGGGAGGCGAGCTGGGCGCGTAGGCCGGCTTCCTCGGTCTGGCGGATGGAAAAGAGCCGTGCTTCATCGGCCATGGCCTTCTGGGCGCTGGGATTGGCCGAGCTGGTGAGCTCGGGCGGGAAAAGGACACGCCCCGAACCGAGCCGCTCTGCCTCCAGCCGGGCGCGCTGCGCCAGCAGCTGCTCCACCGTGAGGTTGGAATAGGTCGCGTCCGCGCCCGTCACCCGGTCATCCAGCCGCATCAGCAACTGGCCTTGCTTCACATGTTCGCCGTTGCGCACGTAGATCGCCTTGATCACGCCGCCGGTGGGGTGGGCGATGCGCTTAACGCGCGATTCCACGCCGACCGAGCCGCCGCCGATCACCGCGCCGCCCATGGGGATGACCGCCGCAAGAATGAACAGCACGAGCATCAGCCCGCCGACTGTGAGCAGCAGGCGCTTCAGCAAAGAGGACGCCTCGGCCTTGTCGCCGCCTTCCTGACCGAACACCGGCAAAAGCTGGCGGGCGGGATCGGGGATGGTCGTCGGCATGTTCATGCCATGGCTTCCTTGTTGCCGCTGTCAGCGGGTTTGCCGTCCGCCGCCGAGCGAGCGCCATCGGCTGGCACTTGTGCGTTCTGGCTAGGCGCATTCTGGGTCTGCATCCGCTGAAGCACCTCATCGCGCGGTCCGAAATCGGAGAGCCGGCCCGCGTTGATCACGGCAAGATGCGTGGCAGGGCCAAGCGTTGCCGGGCGATGGGTAATCATAATGACAATGCCGCCGCGTTCCTTGACGCCCGCAATGGCGACGGCGAGCGCGGCATCGCCTGCGGCATCGAGGTTCGAGTTCGCCTCGTCGAGCACCAGCAGAAACGGATCGCCATAGAGCGCTCGGGCAAGGCCCACACGCTGGCGCTGCCCCGCCGAAAGCTCCACCGCCCCTGCCGAGACCGGGGTTTCATAGCCATCGGGAAGAGCAAGGATCACCTCGTGCATCCCCGCTGCCCGGGCTGCGGCAATGATCGCTTCCGAGGTGGCCTCCGGATCGAAACGAGCGATGTTCTGGCCGATCGTGCCATCCACTAGATCGACCGACTGCGCCACATAGCCGAAATAGCTGCCCAGGGTCTCCGGATCCCACTGGTCCAGCGTCGCACCGTCAAGCCGCACTTCGCCGCGATTGGGCGCCCAGATGCCGAGAATGGCGCGCACAAGCGTAGTCTTGCCCGCAGCGCTCGGCCCGATAACGCCCAGTACCTGGCCTGGAGACAGTGTCAGCGAGACGCCCGAAAGCGTGAAGCGCTGCGTCCCCGGCGGGGCGACCCAGATATCGCGCAAGGCAAGTTCCTGGGCAGGCCGGTTCAGTGTCACGTCCCTGGCAGGCGGCTTGCGGAACATGGCAACCGCCTGCGAGATGCGGCCCCAGCCGGCGCGCGCGGCGACTAGGCCCTTCCAATTGGCGATCGCCTGGTCGACCGGCGCCAGCGCGCGGCCCGAAAGCACCGAGGATGCGATGATCACGCCGCCGCTGGCCTTACCATCGATCACCAACAGCGCGCCCACCGACAAGATCAAAGACTGCAGCAGCATGCGGAAAGTGCGGCTCGCCCCGCCAAGCCGCGCGACGGTGCGCGAGAGGAACGACTGCGCTTCGATGAAGCCTGTTTCCCAGCCCGCCGTGCGCGCCACCAGCCGTTCGCGCATGCCCATCGCCAGCGCGGATTCGGCAAAACGGATTTCGGACAGCGCGGCGGCCGAGCGGCGGCCGGTGATATTCGCCAGTTCGCGCGAACCGTCTGCGGTGCGCTTGTTCGACCAGATAGCAAGGCCTGCCATCACAAAAACGCCCGCCAGCGCCGTCAGCCCAAGCCACCAATGCAGCGCAAACAGCACGATCAGGAACGTAATCACCCATGGCAAATCGATCAGCGCGATCGGCCCTTGACTAGCGAGGAAGGTGTGGACCGAATCGAGATCACGCGTGAACTGCAGCCCGTCGCCCTTGTCGGCCCCGGCGCGCAAGGGCCGCGTGACCGTGGCATAATGCACCGCCTCGAACAGATCATCGTGCACGCCATTGGCAATGCCGAGCAGCGCTTCGCTGCGGATGTTTTCGAACACCGACTGGAAGGCATAGACCAGCAGCAACATGCCGAAGAGCCCGATCAGCGTGGGCACGCTCCGGCTGGGCAGGACGGAATCATAAACCAACAGCATGTAGCCCGAACCGGCGAACACCAGCACGTTGAGCATGATACTGGCGATGGCGACTAGAATAAGGCCGCTGCGATAGCGCCCGGCGAATAGTCGCATGAATTGACGGTCGACGCTCATACCACTCCTGACCTACGGCCGCTAACCGATAGAACCCGGCCCATCAAGCGCGATTGCATTTTGAACCACACTCTGGGCGAGCTTTTCAGGTATTGTTGCTGAGCATGGCAAAACCGAGACACAATCTGTCCAGTCAACTGTTTCCCATTCATTCAACATTTTTAAGGCGCAGACCATGCGGCCATGCGGCGCGATGATGGGGCATCGCTGTCGATCGGGGGTGGCCCCCGCAGTGCTGCCGTTTCAGCGCAGAACAGGGGGCAGCAGGTTGCGCCGCGGCGCGAGCCGGAGTGCGTCCGAGAGCTCTATCACCACGGCGATGGCGCGCGCCTCATCTGGCGTGAGGCCAGAAAAATCGGGAAGGAATGCGCGCGCGGCCTCGATTAGGTTGCCGGGGCTTCGCTCCAGCTCGGAGCGATACTCGGCCAGCGTTGTGCAGCCATCGATCGCGGTCCAGTCGATCCCGCCGGGGCCAGGACGCTGGTGAAACGCCCAGAGCGCCTGCACCGCACGCTCGATTGCGGCGCGGGCCTGCTCGCCCGCAGCATTGACCGAGGTGCGCGCTTTCAGCTTCTGGCGGTACCGGCGTTGCCGTTCGGCGTTGGAAAGAGCCATGGTTGAGGAATTGGCGGCTCGGTGCGCTCCATGCAATGCGGGAGAACCCTGTTACGTAACACCCCCTAGCTACGGGCTAGAAAACGGTTGACCTGCGTCAATTCGCTGCGTGCCTAGTTCTGCTAGGTCACCCACATACCGGCCATTCCGGTTCAGGGTTGCGGCGTTTGGCGAGGGGAGGCACGGCATGGCATGGGGTCACGGCAGACTGGAGGCCGACCGGGCTTTGCGCCGCGCTATTCCGGGCACCGCACTTTTCGATGGCGATCTGGCGGCACGCGGCTTTGCGCTCAATGCCATGTGCCACTCGTTCAACAATGCCGCCAATCGCGCCGCGTTCGTGGCCGATGAGCAGGCCTATGGCGACAAGTTCGGTCTGACCGGCCCACAGCGCGCCGCCGTGGCCGCGCGCGATGTGCCGGCCATGCTGGCGGCGGGGGGCAATGTCTATTACTTGGCCAAGCTTGCCGGTATCTTCGGCCTCAACGTGCAGGATCTGGGCGCGCTGCAGAAGGGCTGCAGCGTTGCACAGTTCAAGGCCATGTTGCTGGCCCAGCGCGCCTGGGTCGATCCAGCGCTGGACGGGCTGCATCTTGGCCCGGTCGCAGCGCTTTGGGAGTATGCATGATGGCTCAGGTGGTTGGCGGCTATTTCACCAGCCATGTCCCGGCGATCGGCGGAGCGATTCAGCGCGGCGAGCAGCAGAGCGCATACTGGAAGCCTTTTTTCGACGGGTTCCCGCCCGTGCGGCAATGGCTCGCGGAGGTCCGGCCCGATGTGGCTGTGGTGTTCTACAACGACCACGGGCTCAATTTCTTCCTCGATGCCATGCCCACGTTCGCGGTGGGCGCGGCCGCGCACTATGATAACGAGGACGAGGGCTGGGGCCTGCCGGTTTACAAGAGCTTCACCGGCCATCCGGCGCTATCCTGGCATATCATCGATGCGCTGGTGGGGGCCGAGTTCGACATCACCACCTGCCAGGCCATGAAGGTGGATCATGCGCTCTCAATCCCCTTCGAGTTGGCCTGGCCCGATGCGGCAGCCTGGCCGGTCAAGCTGGTGCCGATTGCGATCAACACCGTGCAGTTCCCGCTGCCCTCGCCGCGCCGCTGCCATGCATTGGGGCGGGCGGTCGGGAAAGCGCTCCATTCATGGGGTGGGCGTGAACGGATCGTGGTGATGGGCACGGGCGGCCTTTCGCACCAGCTCGAGGGTGCGCGTGCAGGCTTCATGAACCCGGAATACGACCGGTTCTGCCTCGATCATCTCGCCAGCAATCCGGCGGCGCTGACAGCGCATTCAGCCGAGCAGGTGGCCGAGCTGGCTGGCACGCAAGGGGTGGAAATCCTCAACTGGATTGCCGCACGGGGCGCTTTGGGCGATGCGCCGCAGGCCATGGTCATGCGTAACTACCATTTGCCGATCAGCAATACGGCCGCTGCCACCATGGTGCTGGAGCCAGTTTGCGCTTGAGGGCCGTTTGAGCTTTTGGGTTCGTGCCCCTGCCTTCAGACTGCGGGATTGCTCAACGCCAGCAGGGCCAGCTCGGTGCGGTTGTCGATGTTCAGCTTCTGATACATCGCGTGGAGGCAGACTTTAACCTGGCCTTCCCCAATGCCCAGCTCCGCGCCGATATCGCGGTTGCGCATGGCGCGTGCGACCAGCCGGGCGATCCGCCTCACACGCGGGTTGAGCTGTTCCAGCGGGCTGCACGCAGCAGGGCTGAGCTATAGACTGAGTTCGCGTTGCAGGTAGCTGGCCGCAATGGCCTTTTGCCCGGCATAGACTTTATCGAGCACGTCAAGCAGCTCGCTCTCGGCCCCGTCCTTGCAGAAAATGCCTTGCACGCCCGCGCGCGTCGCGGTCAGAAATTGGCGGTCGGTCATCCCGGCGGTCAGCAGCACGACCAACCGCCCGTCGCCCTTCGCGCGCAGGGTTCCAAGCGTCTGCACGCCGTTCATGCCCGGCATGTTGAGGTCGACCAGCACGATTGCCGGATTGTGCGTGGCAATTGCGGCAAGGGCCTCCTCGCCGCTGGCGGTTACCCCGACGATCTGGAACCGGCCGCCGCGCAGCACCGCTTCCACACCCCCGCGGATAAAGCCATGATCATTGGCGACCAGAACCGGAACCATGCAACCGTCCTGCGCGGAATTGTCACTTCGAGAAACGCGCCGGGCGTTTTATCGCAGATATTGAGGTTTCCGCCCAGAGCCTCCGCGCGCTCGCTGATCGAACGGGGTCACCGGTCGGGGCCACCGGACGGAACGCCCGCGCCATTATCCGCAATGCTGAGCTTCAACCGCGCGCCGTCGCGTACAAGCGCGACGATGACCTGATCGCAGCCGCCGTGCCGCGCCGCATT
>CANEVG010000039.1 GCA_947442095.1 Sphingomonadaceae bacterium | reverse complement strand
TCGCGGATGCCGGTGCCCATCGCCTGAATCAGCGTGCCGACTTCCTTCGAGCCGATGATCCGGTCAAACCGCGCGCGCTCCACATTGAGAATCTTGCCCTTGAGCGGCAGGATCGCCTGGAAGTGCCGGTCGCGGCCCTGCTTGGCCGAACCGCCTGCGGAGTCGCCTTCGACCAGAAACAGTTCGCACTTGGCAGGATTGCGTTCCTGGCAGTCCGCCAGCTTGCCGGGCAGGCCGGCGATGTCCATCGCGCCCTTGCGCCGGGTGAGTTCGCGCGCCTTCTTCGCGGCCTCGCGCGCGGCAGCAGCGTCGATCACCTTCTGGATGACCGCACGGGCATGCGCGGGATTTTCCTCGAGCCATTCGCTCATCTTGTCGGCCATCAGGCTTTCCAGAGGCTGGCGCACTTCGGAGGAGACCAGCTTGTCCTTGGTCTGGCTGGAGAACTTGGGGTCCGGCAGCTTGACCGAGACGATCGCGGTCAGCCCCTCGCGCATGTCATCGCCGGTGAGGCTGACCTTCTCCTTCTTGAGCATCCCCGAACGGTCGGCATAGCCGTTCAAGGTGCGGGTCAGCGCCGCGCGGAACGCGGCGAGGTGGGTGCCGCCGTCGCGCTGGGGGATGTTGTTGGTGAAGGCGAGGACGTTTTCGTAATAGCTGTCGTTCCATTCCAGCGCGACATCGATGCCCACGCCGTCGCGGCTCGCCGAAATGGCGATCGGTTCGGGCATCAGCGGCACCTTGTTGCGATCAAGGTACTGCACGAACGCCCCGATCCCGCCGACGTAATAGAGGTCGTGCTCGGCCACTTCCTCATGGCGCTTGTCGCGCAGGAAAATGCGCACGCCCGAATTGAGGAAAGCCAGCTCGCGGTAGCGGTGCTCCAGCTTGTCGAAATCGAACTCCAGCACGTTCTTGAAGGTGTCGTGGCTGGCCGAGAACGTGACGCGGGTGCCCTTCTTGACCCCGCCCTTGCCGTCATCCGGGGCAGGTCCCTTGACCACCAGCGGCCCCACCGCATCGCCGTGCTCGAAGCGCATCCAGTGCTCTTGGCCCTCGCGCCATATCGTCAGCTCGAGCCATTCCGACAGCGCATTGACCACCGAGACGCCGACGCCGTGGAGCCCGCCGGAAACCTTGTAGGCGTTGTCATCGCTGGTGTTCTCAAACTTCCCGCCCGCGTGGAGCTGGGTCATGATCACTTCGGCGGCGGAAACGCCTTCCTCGGCATGGATGCCAGTCGGGATGCCGCGCCCGTTGTCTTCCACCGAAACCGAGCCATCGGGGTTCAGCTCGATCAGAACGAGATCGCAATGCCCGGCCAGCGCCTCGTCGATCGCGTTGTCCGAAACCTCGAACACCATGTGATGCAGGCCCGACCCATCATCGGTATCGCCGATATACATGCCAGGGCGCTTGCGCACCGCGTCGAGCCCGCGCAGGACCTTAATGGAATCGGCGCCGTATTCGTTGGCGTTGGGGATGTTCTCATTCGTACTTACCATGTCTCCGGCATAGGCATTCAAGCGCCATTTCCCAAGCGAATCCGGTCTGTTTTGCACAGGGAGCAACCCCATTCCGGGCGGCGTTGCAGGGGCACTAGCCCAGCGCGTCCAATCGTGCTCAAAATGGCGCCTGAGGCATTCCTTCGAACACGCCGCCAAAGGACTTCTGACACCATGCGCACCCTGCTCACCGGTACAATCTGCGCCGGCCTGCTTTCCACCTCGGCCATCGCTGCACCGGCTGATCCCTATGGCGGAGAAGCTGAATTTCGCAGCCTTTACAAGGAGCTGGTTGAGACCAACACGACGCTCTCGGTCGGCAGCTGCACCTTGGCGGCCGAACGCATGGCCGCGCGGCTCAAGACGGCCGGGTTCACGGACGATCAACTGACCCTCTTCGCCACGCCTGAGAAACCGAAGGAAGGCGGCCTCGTTGCGGTGATGCCCGGAACCTCGAAAACCGAGAAGCCGATCCTGCTCCTCGCTCACCTCGATGTGGTGGAAGCCAAGCGCGAGGACTGGGTGCGCGATCCCTTCACGCTGATCGAGGAGAATGGCTATTTCTACGGACGCGGCGCGTATGATGACAAGTGGATGGCGGCAAGCTGGGTCGATGCGCTGATCCGTCTCAAGCAGGAGGGCTTCAAGCCCAAGCGCACGCTCAAGCTGGCGCTGACTTGCGGCGAGGAGACGACCTATGCCTTCAACGGCGCGGAATGGCTCGCGGCGAACAAGCGCGATCTGATCGACGCGGCCTTTGCGCTCAATGAAGGCGGCGGCGGGCGCACCGATGGCAAGGGCGTGTCCGAAGGCGGCAAGCTTGTCGTCGAAACGATCCAGGTCGGCGAAAAGGGCGTGCAGAACTACCGCTTCGAGACGCGCAATCCCGGCGGACACAGCTCGATCCCGGTACGCGACAACGCGATCTACCAACTCGCCGCCGCCCTGGTGAAGCTGCAGGCCTATGATTTCAAGCTGCAGCTTTCCGATACGACCCGCGCGTTCTTTGCCAAGGCCGGGGCCGCGCGCAGCGACGCGCTGGGCCAGGCGATGCAGACCATCGCCGCTAACCCCGCAGACAGCACGGCGGAGGCGGCGCTGAACGGCGACCGCATCTTCCATTCGATGCTGCGCACCACTTGCGTCGCCACACTGATCGATGGCGGCCATGCCAACAACGCGCTGCCGCAGCGCGCTGGGGCCAATGTCAATTGCCGCATCTTTCCGGGGAATTCGGTGGAAGCCGTGCAGAAGGAGCTGCAGAACGTGATCGCCGATCCCGGCGTGAAAATCACCCCGGTCCCGCCGCTGCGCCCGCAGGCGAAGACTCCGCCGCTTGATCCGGCGATCATCGGCCCGATGGAGAAGCTTGCGGCGAAATACTTTCCGGGTGTGCCCGTGGTGCCGACGATGTCGACCGGCGGGACCGATGCAGTCTACCTCGCCGCCGTCGGCATCCCGACGTACGGGGTTCCCGGCAGCTGGGGCAATCCCGATGGCAACGGTGTCCACGGCCTCAACGAGCGGATCGAGATCAAGGCGCTGATGACCGGGCGCGCCTATCTCTACGAGCTGGTGAAGGCCTACGCCAAGTAGTCATCATTCTGTAATCTCAGCATAACTCTGGCGTTCTCCCGGAGCTGTCCACCAAGTCATACACTTGTGGACAGGGCAGACGAGGCCCCCTTGACGCACGAGTCGCGCTCGTGTTCATTTGCCTGTATGCGTCACGAAGTGGTCATGCGCGTCCCCCAAAGCACTCCTTGCAGGAGCCTTGCCTTGCTGTCCGGGGCCTCCCTGTGTGGAGATTGGGGCGCAATGACGCGAAAGGGCCGAACCGGGGCATGCTGCACAAGACGCTGATCGAACGGGCGGCTGCGGCCAGACCCCATAGTGGGAGCCCCCATAGCGGTGAGACCCTGGGGGGTGAGGCCGATTTTCGTGGTCACGAGCGCCACTTGTCCAATTGCCCCGCGCTCGTGCTCAATGCGGATTACACCCCGCTCAGCTACTATCCGCTTAGCCTCTGGCCATGGCAGACCGCGATCAAGGCGGTGTTCCTCGAACGGGTCGACATTGTCGCGACCTACGACCGCGAAGTGCACAGCGCCTCGCTCGACATGAAGATCCCCTCGGTCATCGCGCTGCGCCAATATGTGCGGCCGAGCGAGTTTCCCGCTTTCACGCGCTTCAATCTGTTTCTGCGTGACAAGTTCCAGTGCCAGTATTGCGGCAGCCCCGACCAGCTGACCTTCGATCACGTGGTCCCGCGCAGGCTCGGCGGGCGCACCACGTGGGAGAATGTCGCGGCGGCCTGCGCGCCGTGCAACATGCGCAAGGGCGGGCGCACTCCCGCGCAAGCGCAGATGCGACTGATCACCGAGCCGATCCGGCCCACCTCCTGGCACTTGCAGGAGCGTGGGCGGCTGTTCCCGCCGGGCCACCTCCACGAGAGCTGGCGCGACTGGCTTTACTGGGATGTCGAACTGGAAGGCTGAGCCTTGCCAAGCAGGCTTGCGCCTTTCAGGAACAGCAGCAGGGCCACGAACGAGATGCCCGCCGACAGCAGCATGGTCATGCCGGGCAGGTGGATGATCGCATCCGGCCCGCTGAACCGTGCCAGCGTCTGCGTGTAGAGCGGCGGGCCAATGATCGCTGCGATCGAATTGATCGACTGGGTCGCGCCCTGTAGTTCGCCCTGGCTTGTTGCATCCACGGCCTTGCTGTTCATCGCCGCAATCGAAGGTTGCACCATGCCCGAGATCGCGCCGATAGAGATCGCGAGGTAGACCTCCCAGGTCGCGCTGGCGATGGTATAGAGCACCGCCGCTGTGGCCATGCCCGCCACGCCCACAAGCACCGTCCGCGTTTCGCCCAGCCTCGGCACCACAAGCCGAATGCCGAAGCCTTGCACAAGCGCTGCCGTCACGCCAACCATCGCCAGCGCAAGGCCCACCTCACGCGTCGAAAACCCATAAGCCGCAATCGCGAAATAGGACCAGGTGGACGGGTAGACGATATAGGCCAGTTGCCAGACCGCCAGCGCCGCCACGAACCACAGCACCGTGGTGTTCTGCTTGCGTAGCGCGCGCAACGAGGCGAGCGCGTTGGCCCGGCGCCAATCGAACGGGCGGCGCCTTTCGGGCGGCAGCGATTCCTTGAGGAACACGAGCCCGAACAGAAAGTTCGCCAGCGCCAGTACCGCCGCGGCCTTGAACGGCAGGCGCTGGTCGATCGATCCGAGCAGCCCGCCGAGCGCAGGCCCGACGACGAAGCCGATCCCGAACGCCATGCCCATCAGGCCAAAGCTCGCCGCGCGCTTTTCCGGCGCGGTGACATCGGCAACATAGGCGTAGGCGGCGGAGAAGCTCGCGCCGGTAGCCCCTGCAACTAGCCGGCCAATGATAAGCCACCACAGCGCCGGGGCCATTGCCTGCAGCCAGTAATCGAGCGCCATTGCCAGGACAGCTGCCAGCATCACTGGCCGCCGCCCGAACCGGTCTGACAGATTGCCGATCACTGGTGCGAACACGAACTGCATCACCGCATAGCCCGCACCCATCCAGCCAGCATATTCCGCCGCCACCGAAATCGGCACATGTTCCAGGGTCATGATCAGGCCCGGCAGCACGGGCAGGGCAATGCCGAAGCCCAGCATGTCGATCAGCACGATGGCGAAAACGAAGCCGATCGAGGCCCGGCCTGGACTCAGCTGCGGCATGTGCTTCGTTTCCCCTTGGAGATCAGGCGCGCGTCAGCGCAGCCTCACACTCGCGCATCAGCTCGTCCATAATCACCGCGACGGGCTCTTCCTTGCTGACCATGCCGACCGATTGCCCGGCCATGACCGAGCCGCGCTCGACATCGCCTTCGATCACCGCGCGGCGCAGCGCGCCTGCCCAAAAGTGCTCAATCTGCAATTGCGCGGCGGCCATGTCGACCGCGCCCTCATCGAGCAGCTTGGCCACTTCGATCTGCTTGGCGGTAAATTCTTCCTGGCCCTTGTTGCGCAGCGCACGCACGGGGATCACCGGCAGGCGCGGATCGACTTGCACGCTGGCCACAGCATCGCGCGCATTGGCGCGGAAGAACGCGGCCTTGAACGCCGGGTGGGCAATGGATTCGGTCGCGCAAGCAAACCGCGTGCCGAGTTGCACGCCGCTTGCGCCCATTTCGAGGTAGCTGGCAATGCTGACGCCGCGCCCGATCCCGCCCGCCACAAACACCAGATGATCCGCCGCGAGTTCGGGCAGAAACTCCTGCGCCAGCACCGAGGTGGAAACCGGGCCGATATGCCCGCCCGCTTCCGACCCCTCGATCACCAGCGCATCCGCGCCCGAACGGAACAGCTTCTTTGCCAGCGCCAAAGTCGGCGCGAACACGATGACCTTAGCGCCAAACGCCTTGATCGCCTCGACCGAACCCTTGGGCGGGATTCCGCCTGCGAGCACGACATGGCCGACCCGGTGGCGCGCGCAGACTGCAATCAGATCGAACAGCGCCGGGTGCATGGTGATCAGGTTCACGCCGAACGGCTTGTCCGTCAGCGCCGCCGTCGCGGTGATTTCATTGTCGAGCAATTCGGGTGTCATCGCACCGCAGGCGATCACGCCAAAGCCGCCGGCATTGCTGATCGCGGCGACCAGATGCCGCTCCGAAACCCAGCTCATCGCACCGCACAGCACGGCGTGCTCGGTTCCGAGGAATGCAGCGCCGCGCGCCATCAGCTCAGCGGTCTTTGGGTATAGGGTCATCGGTGTTCCAGAAGCAGAGGCAACCTTGGTCCGAGCGCTTAAGGCCATATCAGGGCAGCAACAAGGCAGATTGATGGCGAGGCGGCACCGGCCCGCTCACCCGCCCCGCCGCCTACGAGAGTACCCTGAATGGGTGGCCCCAGTTTGAACAGGCCGGGCGGGGAAGCGGACCAGTGCCGCCTCGAAACGCGCTCATCCGCGCGTTTCGTCAAAAACTACGCGGCATCCAGCCCATAGGCCGTGTGCAGCACGCGCACGGCGAGTTCGACTTCGTCCGAATCGATCAGCACCGACACCTTGATCTCGCTGGTCGAGATCGCCTGGATATTGATCCCGCGATCGGCCAGGGCCTTGAACATCGTCGCGGCAACGCCGGCGTGGCTGCGCATACCCACCCCGACCACCGAGACCTTAGCGACCTTGCTGTCGGCGATCATGCGGTAGTAGCCGATCGTGTCCTTGCGCTCTTCGAGCAGCGCCTGCGTGCGTGCCAGATCGGCCTGCGGGCAGGTGAAGGTCACGTCGGTCTCGCCCTTGTCCTTGGCGATGTTCTGGATGATCATGTCGACGTTGATGTTCGCCTCGGCCAGCGGGCTGAAGATCGTTGCGACCGCGCCGGGCCGGTCGGCCACGCGGGTCAGCGTCACCTTGGCCTCATTCTTGTCGGCGGCAATGCCGGTGATCAGCTGGCGTTCCATGTCTTGTCCTTCCAGAATCTTGGCCAGTTCCTCGTCCGAGACGATCATCGTGCCGGGGATGCTATCGGCAGGCGGTGCGTCGTCGCCGATGAACGAGGAGAGCACCTGCACGCGCACGCCCTCCTTCATCGCAAGGCTGACGGAGCGGGTCTGCAGCACTTTCGAGCCGACCGAGGCCAGCTCGAGCATTTCCTCGTACGTCACGTTCTTGAGCTTGCGCGCTTTCGCCACGATGCGCGGATCAGTGGTATAGACCCCGTCGACATCGGTGTAGATATCGCAGCGATCGGCGCCCACGGCCGCCGCCACCGCAACCGCCGAGGTATCCGATCCGCCCCGGCCCAGCGTGGTGACGCGGCCATCCGGATCGAGACCCTGAAAGCCCGGGATGACCGCGATCTCTCCCGCCGCCATCGAGGCCAGCAGCGCGTCCGACTGGATATCCTCGATCCGCGCGGCGGCATGAGCATCATCGGTGCGCACCGGCAATTGCCAGCCGAGCCAGGAGCGCGCCTTGCAGCCCAGCGCCTGCAGATGCAGCGCCAGAAGCCCCGAGGTTACCTGCTCGCCCGCCGCAACGACCACGTCGTATTCCGCCGGATCATAGAGCGCATTGGCTTCGCGGCAGAAGGTCACCAGCCGGTCGGTTTCGCCAGCCATGGCCGAGACGACGACCGCCACTTCATGCCCTGCCGCCTGCTGACGCTGCACGATCCGCGCCACGCGGCGGATGCGCTCGGTTCCGGCCATCGAAGTGCCGCCGAATTTCATCACGATCCGGGCCACGCCGTTCCCTCCAGAGCCATTCCTGAAAAAAGGTTTCCCCTGCAGCCCCTCGACCACACGGACGCGGCGCTTTAGGGTCGCCCTATGAGCAATGCAACCACCCCAGCGACTGGGGCAACCATCCGGCCCGAAGAAGCCGCCCATTTCGGCAAGCTGGCCGCTGAATGGTGGGACCCCAAAGGCAGCTCGGCGATGCTGCACAAGCTGAACCCGGTGCGGCTCGGCTTCCTGCGGACGGCCATCGATTCGCACTTTGCGGCTGACCCGAAAGCGCTGAAGCCGCTAGCAGGCTGCCGCGCGCTCGATGTCGGCTGCGGGGCAGGGCTGCTCGCCGAACCATTGGCGCGGCTGGGCGCTACCGTCACCGCCGTCGATGCCGCCCCGGAGAACATCGCCGCCGCGCGCGCCCATGCCGAAGCGGGCGGCCTCGCCATTGATTATCGCTGCGGGGAACTCGGCGCGCTCGGCCTCACAGGCTTCGATCTCGTCACCTCGATGGAAGTGATCGAACATGTGGCCGACAAGCCCGCTTTCGTTGCCGGGCTGGTGGCGACGGTGGCGGAGGGCGGCCTCCTCGTGATCTCCACCCCGAACCGCACCGCCGCCTCGCGCCTGCTGCTGGTCGGCGCGGCGGAAACCGTCGGTATGGTGCCGCGCGGCACACACCACTGGGCCGATTTCATCGCCCCGCTCGAACTCAGCGACCTGCTCGCCGAAGCGGGATTTGCGATGGGCAACCCCAAAGGCATTTCGTGGAGCCCGCTTAAGGGGCTCCACGTCTCAGACGATCTGTCCCTCAACTACATCGTCACGGCGGTTAGAACCTGATGGCAACTGGCAAAGTCTTCGAGCGCCACAAGCAGGCCTGGACCACCGATGAAGTGCAAAAGCTGCACATGCTGGCGAAGAAAGGCATGGCCCTGAAAGGCCTTGCCAAGGCGCTGACCCGCAGCGAGGAGTCGATCAAGATTCGCGCGAAGGCAGACGGGCTGGAAATCGCGAAGCTGCGCTGAGGGGGCCTCGACCAGCCACCGTTCGTGTCGAAGGTATGTGGCCGTTTTACGCCTCGATTGGCAAAAACTTCTCCACCAGATCACGCGCGAGCCGCGCCGGGCGGAGCGTCTTGGCATCAAGGCAGCACCAGCTCGACTTCACCTCGGCCAGCACCACTTCGCCGCGTTTGATGATCGTCTCGTAAAACGCGCGCGCGCCCTGCACCCGCTCGAGAATCACGTGAGCGATCACGGGATCATTGAGGAACGTCGGTCGCCGGTAGGTGATGTTGTGATTGGTCGCGACCCAGACATGGTCCGCAATCGCCTGGGCCGGAGCAAACGCGCGCCAGTGACCGACGACGGCATCCTGCACCCACTTGAGGTAGGACGCGTTGTTGACGTGCCCCATGAAGTCGATGTCGGCGGGATCGACGGTGATCGCAAAAGCGAAGGGAGGCGCGGTATTCACATCTGTGTAGATAACACCCCGCGCTCGATTCGAACAGGCCGGACCTGAGCCTTTTTTAGCCCAGTTTGGCGGCCCACTCGGCTTCCTTGAACCCCACTAGCAGCCCGCCCGGATACTCCACGATGGGCCGCTTGATCACCGACGTGTTCGCCGCCAGCACAGCTGCCGCGTCATCGCCGCCCAGCGCCGCCTGATCCTCTGCCGAAAGCTTGCGGAAGGTCGTGCCCGCCCGGTTCACCACCTGGTCGAGCCCCGCCGCCGCGATCCAACCTGCAAGCCGCGCCGGGTCCGCGCCCTGCTTCTTGTAGTCGTGGAAGGTGTAGGCGATCTCCTTGGCCACAAGCCAAGAACGCGCTTTCTTCACGGTGTCGCAGTTGGGTATGCCGTAGAGGGTGATCGTCATGGTCTATGCTCGGGTTCGGAAGCGGCGGGGGCGTAGAGGTCAAAATCGATGTGGAGCCCGCGTTCGGCCAAGAGCCTCAGCACGTCGGCCTCTAGGGTGAGGCCGCCAGTCCAATCATGGAAGTAGCCAGCGACGCTGACGAAGCAATGAAAGCGGTTTGTAACCGACCTCCAGATCTCCAGATCTTGAGTTAAACGGCTAAGGAGCGTTGTGATCTGGCACCCGATGTCTGGCGCGTCTTCCCAATAATCACCGCCAAAGTACCACAAGCCTGTCCTTGCCGCTCTCTCCTGGCCATTGTGGCCGAGAAAGGCCTCCCCTTTGCACACTCCGCGTCGGGGTTCGCTGCCTAGAAAGTTTGAAATTTCTTGAGGATTCAGATCGTCACCAATGATGCGAAGGGTTACCGCGGCGCGCTTCAGGGCATCGGTCATGATCCAGGTCTCTCGAAGCGATGCACCCGGTTCGGCGTCCCCGCAAACAGCGTGTAGTTCTGGTAGTATGCCTCGCGGCCCCGGCGCTGCATCTCGGCATGCTCTGCCACCCGCCGCCAGCCAAGCGCGGCTTCCTCGCTCTCCCATTCAGAGAGGGCAATCACTTCGCCGTCCTCGGCGGCGTAGCTCTTGAACGAGAGATAGCCCGGCTGGACGGCGGCCAGCGCCTCCATCGCATCGGCATCTGCGCAGTAGGCCGCCGCATCAAGGTCGGCGCGCTTGCGGTTGCGGAAGACGACAAGGAACATGGGGCGGCTTTAGCGCTTGTTTCTACCACCCCCAACCCCCTCCTCCAAAGTAGAGGAGGTTGGGGGTGGTGACCGCCGCAGAATGGACATTTCCACGCGCTTGCGACAAAGCGGCCTCATGAGCTGCAATACCTTCGGACATGTCTTCCGCTTCACCACCTGGGGGGAAAGCCACGGCCCCGCGCTCGGCGCGGTCGTCGATGGGTGCCCACCGGGCCTCGCGCTCAGCGAGAGCCAGATCCAGCCCTTCCTCGATGCGCGCCGCCCCGGCCAATCGCGCTTCACCACGCAGCGGCAGGAGCCGGACCAGGTCAAGATCCTCTCGGGCGTGTTCGAGGGCAAGTCGACCGGGACCCCGATCAGCCTGATGATCGAGAACTTGGACCAGCGCTCGAAGGACTACGGCGATGTCGCCAAGGCCTATCGCCCCGGCCATGCCGACTATGCCTACGACGCCAAGTACGGCTTTCGCGATTATCGCGGCGGCGGGCGCTCCTCTGCGCGCGAAACCGCCGCGCGCGTGGCGGCGGGCGCGGTGGCGCGGTTGGCGATCCCCGAGGTTTCAATCCGCGGCTGGGTCAGCGCTATCGGCGGCGATGCCATCGATCCTGCAAACTTCGATCCCGCCGAAATCACGCGCAACCCATTCTTCTGCCCGGACGCCGAGGCCGCCGCGCGCTGGGAGAAGCTGGTCGATGAGGCCCGCAAGGCGGGCTCCTCGCTCGGCGCTATCGCCGAATGCACCGCCACTGGCGTCCCCGCCGGCTGGGGCGCGCCGCTCTATGCCAAGCTCGATGCCGAGCTGGCCCACGCGATGATGGGCATCAATGCGGTCAAGGGTGTCGAGATCGGCGATGGCTTCGCGGCTGCCGCCAACACCGGCGAAGGCAATGCCGATCCCATGCGCCCCGGTTCCGAAACCCCAGAATTCCTCGCCAACCATGCGGGCGGCATTGCAGGCGGCATCTCCACTGGCCAGCCGGTCCACGTGCGCGTCGCGTTCAAGCCCACCTCCTCGATCCTCACGCCGGTGCCCACGATCACCCGCGAAGGCGAGGCGACCGAACTCTTCACCAAAGGCCGCCATGACCCCTGCGTCGGCATTCGCGGGGTGCCGGTGGTGGAGGCGATGATGGCGCTGGTGCTGGCCGATCAGAAGCTGCTGCACCGGGCGCAGTGCGGGTAGGCCAGAACCTGTCTCTTGCTTTCGTCATTCCCGCGAAGGCCGGAATGACGATGGTTCCGGCCGCCTCGCCTTGCCTAAAACCCTCACCCCGCTAGTCTCGCGCCAAACCAACGGGAGCCACACATCTTGGGCAAGCGCCTGACCCTTTACATCGTGATCGCCATGATCGCCGGGATCGGCACGGGCTATGCGCTCAATGTCTCCTATCCTGCCGGCAACAAGAGCCTCGCCGATATCGCGGACATGCTCAAGCTGCTGCCCGAGGTGTTCCTCCACCTGATCAAGATGATCATCGCGCCGCTGATTCTGGCGACATTGGTCACTGGCATCGCCAGCATGGGGGATAGCGCCGCGCTGGGCCGGATCGGCGGGCGCGCGCTCGCATGGTTCATCACCGCGAGCCTCATTTCGATCAGCCTCGGCCTGATCCTGGTGAACCTGTTCCAGCCTGGCGTCGGCCTCAATATCACCGCATCCGGGCCAGTGGGCGATCTGGCGACGGCGGACTTCACCGTGCGGCATTTCGTCCTGGAGGTGTTCCCGACCAGCGCATTGGATGCGATGGCAAAGAACAATGTGCTGCAGATTCTTGTGTTCTCGGTCTTCGCCGGGGTCGGGCTTTCGGCGATGGGCGAGGAGGGCGCGCCGCTGGTGCGCGCCACGGAAGCGCTCGCCACGCTGATGCTCACGATCACCGATTACGTGATGCGCTTCGCCCCCTTCGCGGTGTTCGGCGCGCTGTCCTCGGTCATCGCAACACGCGGCGTCGGGATTATTATCACCTACGGCGTGTTTGTCGGCGAATTCTACTTCGCGCTGCTGGTGCTCTGGGTGATCCTGCTCGGCCTTGGCGCCATCTTTCTTGGCGGCAGGCGGGTGCTCCTGCTGGCGCGCTATATCCGTGAGCCGCTGCTGCTGGCGTTCTCCACGGCGAGCAGCGAAAGCGCGCTGCCCAAGCTGTTCGAGCAGCTCGACCGGTTCGGCGTGCCGCGCCGCATTTCGGGCTTCGTGCTGCCGCTGGGCTACAGCTTCAATCTCGATGGCTCGATGATCTATACCAGCTTCGCGACGCTGTTCATCGCGCAGGCCTACAACATTCCGCTTTCGGCCGGGCAGCAGATCGCCATGCTGCTTACGCTGATGATCACCTCGAAGGGCATCGCCGGAGTTCCGCGCGCAAGCCTTGTGGTGATCGCCGCGACACTCACCCAGTTCGGCCTGCCAGTGGAAGGCGTGGCGCTGCTGCTCGGTGTCGATACCTTCCTCGACATGGGCCGCACCGCCACCAACGTGGTCGGCAATGCGGTGGCGACCACGGTCATCACCAAGTGGGAAGGCATGCTGCAAGTGCCGATGGACCCGGACGCGCCCATGGCCATGCCGCCGCACGATACGCCGGAGCATGGCCGCAAGGGGCTGAATCTCGATCCGGAAAGCTGAGCTACTTCACGCCGGGCTTTGCCAGCTGCACCGGCTGGAACATCCCCAGTCCGCACGAGCCCAGCGGCCCCCTCGGGTTGCCACCGTTGGCGATGACCGTGATGATATCGACATTGCACAGCTGCTGCAGCGAGGTCGAATAGGTGAACGCTCGCTCGAAGCTGAGCGCATTGCAGCGGTTCGGCAGGGCGTTGCGGTACCACTGGTTGCCGTTCATGCGGAAATCGATGGTCCAGTCATCGCGCACCCGGCTTTCGCGAATCTGCACTATCGGAATGCAGGTGACGGCTGGCCCGGTGGGTGTCGCGGCGGGGATGTTGGCTGCGTGACCGTTGTTGCCCGCAGTGTTCCCGACTGGGGGACGTTGTCCACATGCCCCGAGCAGCAGAAAGGCAGTGGCGGCGGCAGTGGTGGTGGCGGCGAGCTTGAAGCACCTCATGGCATCTACTCCTTGGCTGTCCGCGCTCCAGAAACAGGCTTCCGAGTCGCGGGCTTCGCCCCCCGCTCGAGAATCTTGGGCCTAAACCCGCAAAGGTCAACCACTTCGCAGCGCCAGCATTCCGGCTGCCTCGCCTTGCAAACATAGCGCCCGTGCAGGATCATCCAGTGGTGCGAGCCAACGCGGAACGGCTGCGGTACGCGCTTTTCCAGCTGCTTCTCCACGGCGAGCGGGGTCTTGCCCTTGGCGAGCCCGGTGCGGTTGCCGAGGCGGAAGATATGCGTGTCGACCGCAAAGGTCTCGGCCCCGAACGCGCAGTTGAGCACGACGTTCGCGGTCTTGCGCCCCACCCCCGGCAGCGCGGTGAGCTGCTCGCGGTCGGCAGGCACTTCTCCCCCATGCTCGCGCACGAGGATTTCGGCCATCGCCATCACGTTCTTGGCCTTGCTGTTGAACAGCCCGATGGTCTTGATGTGCGCTTTCAGGCCCTCCTCACCGAGGTCCAGCATGTCCTGCGACGTCTTCACCTTGGCAAACAGCGCGCGCGTCGCCTTGTTCACCCCCACGTCGGTCGCCTGCGCCGAGAGCGTGACGGCGACGAGCAACTGATAGACATTGCCGTATTCGAGCTCGGTCTCGGGCGAGGGATTGGCCTCTGCCAGACGGCGGAAGAACTCGAAAATCTGGTCCTTCTTCAAAGCCCCAGCACCTCGCGCATCTGGTAGCGCCCGGCCTCCTTGCCGGCCAGCCAGAGGCCCGCGCGCACCGCGCCGCGGGCGAAGATCGCGCGGTTCTCGGCGAGGTGGGAGAGCGAAAGGCGCTCGTTGTCGCTGAGGAAGTGGACCGTGTGATCGCCTGCCACGCTGCCGCCGCGCAAGGCAGCAAAGCCGATCGTACCCGCCTCGCGCGGGCCGGTCACGCCGTCGCGCCCGCCCACCGCGACATCCTTCAAGTGCATACCGCGCCCGGCGGCAGCCGCCTCGCCCAGCAGCAGCGCCGTGCCCGAAGGCGCGTCCACCTTCATGCGGTGGTGCGTCTCGGTGATCTCGATATCCCAGTCTTCGCCCAGCCGCATGGCCGCCTCGC
>CANEVG010000038.1 GCA_947442095.1 Sphingomonadaceae bacterium | reverse complement strand
TGGCGATAGGCGACGCGGGCGGTGATCTCGGGCGGGAAGTTTGCGGCTTCCGGCGGCGCGGCGTGGAGCGTGGTTTCGATGGCGGCTTCGACCGCTTTGGGCGCGACCAGTTGCGAGAGCGGCTTGTTTCCGGCGAACCAGTCCCAGAACGCCTTGCGCACCGGCGGAGCGACGGGGCCGAGTGCGGGATTGCCGAGGGCGTGGTCGAACCAGGACTGTGCCTCCTCGCGCACAGTCGTCATGTGCGCCGCGCGCGCGGCGTCGCCGAGTTCGGGATAGAACGAGGCACGGGGGCTGCGCAGCGCGCGGTCTGCAGTGCGGACCAGCGCGGCAGAGGCGGTCTGGATCGCCAGCCAATCCTGCGGGAAACCGGGCCAGGGCGCGAGGAGGGTTTCGCCGTCGGGGCTGAGGAAATCCTGCAGGGAGAACTCTTCGGGGAGGGTCTCGGCCTCGCTCCCTTGCGCGGCGAGCAGGGCCTCAGCCACGCCTCCGCCGCAGCGCCATGAGGCAGGCGAGTTGGTGTCCCCGTCGTCCTGCGGCATCTCGGGAAGTTCGATGCGCACCGGCTCGAACGGCCAGCGCGGCAGAAGCTGGATGCCGTGTTCGGGAGTAAGCGCCCAAGGCCAAGTATAGGCCGCCTCATCGCCGTAGGCGGCGGTAAGGTCGGTCGGCGGATCGATCTCGCGCCACGGCATGCCTTTGTAGCCCTGCTGCCAGACCACGCGGTAAGCATCGCCCGCGCCCCATTGCAGATCGAGGAACACCGCTAGCACGCCGCTATCAGGCAGGACGCCCAGCCGCGCTTCGGCGGGCATGGCGGCGAGATCGACCTGAAGGATGAAATGCAGCGCTTTGCCGCTTTCCGCGTCGCGCGGCCAATCGAGCGTGCCGGGCACAAAGGGCGTGCCGCCGAAGAAGCTGCGGCTCTCAGCGCCCAGCGATGGCGGAAAATACTGGCGGAAAACCACGGCCTGACGCGCGGCGGCGGCGAGGGGGGAGGGCCGTTTTGGCTCCGGCGGAAGGGACCCGGGTTCCGGCTCAGGGACGGCGGGTTCGATCAGCGCGGTGTTCGTAGCCTCTGCCTCGGCGAGCGAGGAGGCAGAGATCAGGCGGCTGCGGCCTGCCTTTAGCGGCATGGGATCGGGTTCAGGCTCCGGTTCCGGCGCGGCGGCGCCATCTGCGCCTTTCTTGCGGCGTTGGGGCTTGGCGCGGGGCGGCTTTGGGGCGAGCAGCATGCACTGGCGCAGAAAATAGACCAGTCCCCCGAGAACACCCAGCGCGCTGATCGTGAAGATGGCAAGGATGGCGACAAAGGCCGACACGCATTCACCTTTCCGGCGTTACGTTGCGGCCATACACAAAAAACTGCAAGAAATGGTTGATGAGGGCTGAAGGGGGCGACGAGAAACTTTGGCCCTCGCGAAGAGCCCCCACTCCAACCCCTCCCCTGAAGGGGAGGGGCTTCCGGATGGATCAGCCGGCGGCCATCGCCGTCTCAAGGTTTTCAACGATGGCTTCGAAGAACTTCTCGGTGGTCATCCACGGCTGGTTGGGGCCGATCAGGATGGCGAGGTCCTTGGTCATCTTGCCGCTTTCGACGGTTTCGATGCACACGCGCTCGAGCGTTTCGGCGAATTGCACCACTTCGGGCGTCTCGTCGAACTTGCCGCGATAGATCAGGCCGCGCGTCCACGCGAAGATCGAGGCGATCGGGTTCGTCGAAGTGGCCTTGCCCTGCTGGTGCTGGCGGTAGTGGCGCGTCACAGTACCGTGCGCGGCCTCGGCCTCGATCGTCTTGCCATCAGGCGACATGAGGACGGAGGTCATCAGGCCGAGCGAGCCGAACCCTTGCGCCACGGTGTCGGACTGGACGTCGCCATCATAGTTTTTGCAGGCCCAGACGAACTTGCCCGACCACTTGAGCGCCGAGGCGACCATGTCGTCGATCAGACGGTGTTCGTAGACGATATCGGCGGCCTTGAACTTTTCGGCAAAGCCTTCGGTTTCGAACACTTCCTGGAACAGATCCTTGAAGCGGCCGTCATAGGCCTTGAGGATCGTGTTCTTGGTCGAGAGATAGACCGGCCAGCCGAGATTGAGGCCGTAGTTGAGCGAGGCGCGGGCGAAATCGCGGATCGAATCGTCGAGGTTGTACATCGCCATGGCGACACCCGCGCTCGGGAAATCGAACACGTCGAGGTCGATCTTCTGGCCATCATCGCCGTCCCATACCAGGCGCAGCTTGCCGGGGCCGGGGATCAGCGTGTCGGTCGCCTTGTACTGATCGCCGAACGCGTGGCGGCCGACGACGATGGGATCGGTCCAGCCCGGCACGAGGCGCGGCACGTTCTGGATCACGATGGGTTCGCGGAAGACCACGCCGCCCAGAATGTTGCGGATCGTGCCGTTGGGTGACTTCCACATCTTCTTGAGGTGGAATTCCTCGACCCGTGCCTCGTCCGGGGTGATCGTGGCGCACTTCACGCCGACGCCGTACTGCGCGATGGCGTTGGCGGAATCGATGGTGATCTGGTCGCCCGTTTCGTCGCGCTTCTCGACCGAGAGGTCGTAGTATTTCAGATCGATATCGAGATAGGGAAGGATCAAACGTTCGCGGATCCACTGCCAGATGATCCGCGTCATTTCATCGCCGTCGAGTTCGACGACAGGATTCTTCACCTTGATTTTTGCCATGGGTCTCGTGCCTTCCCGGGGAGGTGTGATCGCGCCGTTCCTTAGCAGGCGTTCCGGGGCGCGCAAGCGGGTGCCGATTACCGAAGGGCTGGACCAGCCGCAATTCGCGCGGTTTGGGTCTGGACGTGGTTTGAGGTTGGACGTGGTTTGAGGCTGGACAGGGACGGGGCGCGGGTTCTAGGATTTAACCAAGCGATTAAGTATCCATTCAAAGGAGAGATGCCGTGAGCGATGCCCCCGAAGTCCTGACAGAAGTGGACGGCAACGTCCTGATCGTCACTATCAACCGCCCTGAGGCGAAGAACGCCATGACCAAGGCGGCCGCCGAAGGTATTGCCGCGGCGATGGACCGGCTGGACGCCGAGACGGACCTGCGCTGCGCGATCCTGACAGGCGCAGGCGGCACGTTCTGCTCAGGGATGGATCTCAAGGGCTTCCTGCGCGGCGAGCGGCCGAGCGTGCCGGGGCGCGGCTTTGGCGGGCTTTCGCAGTGGACATCCAAGAAGCCGATTATCGCGGCGGTCGATGGCTATGCCCTGGCGGGCGGCATGGAGCTGGCGCTTTCGTGCGATCTCATCGTGGCCAACCGGGGTTCGAAGTTCGGCATCCCCGAAGCCAAGCGGGGCCTTGCAGCGGCCGCTGGCGGCCTGATCAAGCTGCCGCGCCAGATCCCGCCGCGCATCGCGATGGAACTGGCGCTGACGGGCGATTTCATCGACGCGGAGCGCGCCTATGCGCTGGGCTTCATCAACGAGCTGACCGACGGCCCTTCGCTTGAAGCCGCCAAGGCTCTCGCGGCGCGCGTGGCCGCGAACGGCCCGCTGGCGCTGATTGCTTCCAAGGCCATCGTGCGCGATTCGCATGAATGGACCGAGGCCGAAATGTGGGACAAGCAGGAGGCCTATATCGCGCCGGTGTTCACGAGCGCGGATGCACGCGAGGGCAGCCTTGCGTTTGCCGAGAAGCGCAAGCCCAACTGGCAGGGCAAGTAAGGCCAAAATTCCGCCAGATCGGCCCGAAACCGGTCTGGCGGCAGTTGCCCTGTGGGTGTTGGTGTGGGTGTTGGTGTGGGTATTGGCGTGGGTGTTGGCGATAAGGCCGCGCTTCCTTGACGCCGCCGGTAAACCAACCAATCATGTTTGATGCACGTATTCAGAAGGCCGCAAGCATGTCCGAACCGATCGTCTATCTCAACGGTGACTACAAGCCGGCCAGCCAAGCTGGTATCTCGGTTTTCGATCAAGGATTTTTGCTCGGCGACGGGGTATTTGACGTCGTCTCGGCGTGGAAAGGCCAGCTGTACCGACTGGATGATCACATCCACCGCTTCTTCGATAGCTTGCAGGCCGCCGGTCTTAGGACCCGCCTCAGCCATGCACAATGGCGCGAGGCGATCATCGAAACCACGCGCCGCAATAACCTTGCAAGCGCTAGCGTGCGCTTCATAGTTACGCGCGGCGTGCCCGAGGAAGTGATGTCAGACCCGCGCCACCACACCCCGACTGAAGTTATCTGGGCGGCCCCTTATATCTTCCTTGCCGAAGACCAGAAGCGTAAGCAGGGCATCAGCCTGATGGTCTCGCAGCTGCGTGGCTTCACGCCCGACACGCTGGATCCACGGTATAAATGTCTGAGCCGCATGCATTTTCAGCTCGCCCGGCTGGAGGCCAGCGCGGCGGGCTATGACGATCTGATCTGGCTCAACGCGCAAGGGTTTGTCGCCGAAGGTCCGGCATCAAACCTGTTCATGGTCAAGAATGGCGTTCTCCACACGCCCTCGGACGAGATCCTCCACGGCATCACCCGCAAGAGCTTCCTTGATCTTGCGGTCCGCGCCGGTATCCCGGTCAAGCTCTCGCAGTTCACGGTCTATGATCTTTGCATCGCCGACGAGGTCTTCACCACCAGCACGGCGGGCGGAGCGCTACCGGTCCGCGAAGTTGCCGGCCGCACGCTCAAGGGCCAGGCTCCCGGCCCCATCACCCAGCAGCTTGACGCACTCTACTGGCAAACCCGTGAAGCTGGGGAGCATGGCACGCCCATCGCTTGACGCTGCTGTCTTTGCTGAGATCAGGAACATCGGCCTGCAGTGTGCTGTCGGTTCGCGGAATGCGGCGCTAACTCATGCGGCGACCGTGCGCGAACGTGCCGCCTCATGTGCAGTATGATCGCTGCTACCACCGCCGCCTTGCGCGATCTGCTGCGCAGCCAGATCCTGCAGATAGCTCCCGATATGGCCGATCTCGTGGTCACCGCCGAGGCGCATGGTCGTGCGCGCGGCGGCCGAAGCGTTCCGCAGTTCAACGTGTTCTTGTTCTATGTACCCGCCGATCGGGCATTGCGGGACCGCGATCTGGCCGCTGCTCGGGAAGTTGCTGTTCCAGTGTTCGGCGCGACGTTGAGCTATCTGCTCACCGCCTGCGGCCGCAAGGGTGACGATGCCGATCTGACCGGTCACCGCGTGCTCGGCTCGGCCATGGCTGCACGGGAGGGAAAACAGTTGCGCAAAGCCAGCGCGCCAGAATCGCTGCGGATCGTACGATTGGAAATGGCCGCGTTCGACATGGCAACGATCTGTGGGAGCTTCCAGACGCCTTGCCAGCTCTCGGTCGCTTATGTGATTGGCCCCGTGCTCATCGAAAGCGCATGACCTGCGCAGCACCGGACATGCTGCAGGCATGAAAAAGCCCCGCAATAGCGAGGCTTTTCAAGGCTTCTGGATGGTGGGCGTAGCAAGGATTGAACTTGCGACCCCTACGATGTCAACATAGTGCTCTACCACTGAGCTATACGCCCGCACCATCTAGCGCCGCGCGGCCTAGACCTTGCGGGAGCGAGCCCATTAGCCGGGGGCGGATGGGCTGGCAAGAGGGGTTTTGCGGGCCCCTCAGCGCATGTTGCCCGAGAGCGGCGATTCGGCAAACACGCGCTCCACTTCGAGCACGAGATCGCGCAAGTGGAACGGTTTTGACAGTACGCGCGCGCTCGGCGCTTCGCGGTTGGCCTTGAGCGTGACCGCGGCAAAGCCGGTAATGAACATGACTTTGGTGGCCGGGCTGATCTCGGCGCAGCGCTGCGCGAGCTCGATCCCGTCCATTTCGGGCATGACAATGTCTGACAGCAGCAGATCAAAATGCTGTGTTTCAAGCAGCGGCACTGCCTCGGTCCCGCGATCGACAGAAACCACCTCGTAGCCCGCATTTTCCAGCGCCCGCGCGAGATAGGTGCGCATCGCTTCTTCGTCTTCGGCCAGCAAGATACGGATCATGGTCACCTTCTTCAAACAGCAATCGGCGCATGTCAGGCCTAAGTGCCAAAGCAGCGCAGGGAACCTGGGCACCGCACGACCTGTGGCAGGCGCTAAGGACCGGATACCGCTTCCTACACGGCCTTCGGTTAAGAATCTGCCCTCTATGGGGGTATGGAGCACTTTGACATGAAGGCCAAACGGCGGCAGCGTCGTTGCATGATTGATCCGGTCGCGCCGCGCGACGATTCGCAGGTCTATGGCGGTACAACGTCCAGCAGCGGGGGGCAGGTCCCCGGGCTGGCGGATGCCCCTGCGTTCACGCTGTGGCAGCGCGAACCGTCCTCGATTCCCGTGGTGATCGCGGTGCCCCATGCCGGGCGCAGTTATCCGCCGGAACTGCTCACGCGGATGCGCCACCCCGGCTTCAGCGCGGCGCGGCTGGAGGACCGGCTGGTCGATCTGGTGGCCACCGAAGCGGCGCGGCGCAGCGGCGCAGCGCTGCTGGTGGCACACGCCCCGCGCGCCATGATCGACCTCAACCGCGCGAGCGACGATATCGATTGGGAAATGGTCAGCGGCGGCGGCGCGACAAGCCCGTCACCCTCCTCCACGCCGCTCAGCGCGCGCCGGGCGCGCAGCGGGCTGGGGTTGGTGCCTCGGCGACTGCCGGGGGTAGGCGAGCTGTGGAAATGGCCGCTGGAGCGCGATGACCTGGCAGCGCGAATCGGCCAGGTGCATGTGCCCTATCACGCGGCGCTGTCCGGCCTGCTCGAATCGGTGCGCGCGCGCTGGGGTGCCGTGCTGCTGATCGATCTGCATTCGATGCCGCCGCTGCCCGCACGCGCTGGCGAGATGGCGGCCGAATTCGTGCTGGGCGACCGTTTCGGTGCGGCCTGCGCAGGCACATTGGTGGCCGAGGCGTTTGCCTGCTTTGGCGCGGCGCGGCGGCTGGCAGCACACAACCGGCCCTATGCAGGCGGCTATGTGCTGGAGCGCCACGCTCGGCGGGCCGAAGGCATTCACTGTCTCCAGCTGGAACTCGACCGGCGGCTCTATCTTGATCCCGGGCTGGCAGAGCCCGGAGCGGGGCTGGCCGACACCGTGGATGTGGTGGCGGCGCTGGTGCAGCGCATGGCGATCGCCGTGGCCGACCTTGGCCGCGAGCGCGAACGCTGGCGCGCGGCCGCCGAGTGATGTTCACTAGAGCAATCATCTGAAAGCCAAGAAAAAACCACCTGGAGCACAGCTCCAGGTGGCCAAGGTTCAGGGAGGAGGTGCACAAAGTGCACCCGCTGCGGCGGGCCATGAGGGGAGCACCGTCGCAACGCTTTGAAGATAGGACTGCTACCCGCGCTGTGCAAGTGCAAAACCGGCCATTGCGGTTGCACCGGTATGCGCAGCCTATCCAATCGGTATTGCAGCAGGCCGTAGCCGCCATTACCGTCAGAGGATGTTTCGATCAGGCCGCAGGCGCGCCGAGCGGGCCAACGCCCATTTCCGCCTGCTTCTGGAAGATCGTGCTCATCAGATCGAGCGAGAAGATATGCGCATAGAGCAGCGGCAGTAGCCCGCTCTGCGCCCAGCCGCGCAGGATATTGCCGCGCATGTCGCGCAGCTTTTCCTGATTGACCATCTGGAAGCCCCGGTAGACGAACGGCTGCTCGACGCCGACCTGCTGGATCGCGGCTTCACCGTCCATGAGGAGACCGTGCTTGGTCAGCTCTTCGATAAAGGCTTGCGTGCGCTGACCGGCCTGCTCGAACTGCTCGCAGAAGCCCAGAACATTGCGGGTCGCTTCGCTCGGCTCCTCGCCGGCGAACAGCAGCTCGCCATCGGGGAAGTCGCCAAGCAGGCCGCTCTTCGGATCGAAGCACAGCGAAAGATCGGTTGTTTCCGGCGTCAGTTTGGCAAGCAGGAACGGATAGCGGCGGGCATAGGCTGGCACATACGTGCCCGGTGCGACATTGCCCTGGGCATCGACGAACACGTTGATGCCCTCGTTGAGGCCCATGAGCGCAAGTGGCACCGGGTTTTCGCCCGAGGCAAAGATGATCGGGAAATGGCGCGCGGCCTGCGGGAATTCCTCGACCGTGAGCGGCACGGCATGCTGCCCCACCATCCACTTGGCCGTGGCGGCTGCGCGGGCGCGCCAGTTGCCGTGGTCGCGCACGTTGAGCGGCACGAGATCGTTGTAGAACAGGGGCAGGGAGGCTTGGGGTGCACTGGCCATGGAATTCTCTCCGTCAGACATATCGCCTTGACGCGCCATGACGCGCGGTGTGCGGCGGGAAGCGGCCGTTTAGGGATTGAAACCGGGGTGCGCAAGTCCACCTGCAACCTTGCTGTCACACTTGGTTTGTTGCGGCACCAGCCCGCTTCCCCGCCCGGCTAGCCATTAAGGGTACTCTTGTGGGTGGCCGGGCGGGGAAGTGGGCCGGTGCCGCCTCGAAACGCGCTTGTTCGGGCGTTTCGCAAACGGCTCTCAGATCAGCTTGCCGGGATTCATCAGCCCTTGCGGATCAAGCGCCTGCTTGATCTGGCGCAGCAGCGCGAGCGCCACCGGATCGCCCAGCCGCGCCAGTTCGTCGCGCTTCAATTGCCCGATGCCGTGTTCGGCCGAGATCGAGCCGCCCCACGCGGTGACGAGATCGTGAACTTGCCGGCTGATCGCCCTGCCGTCACCCGCCTGCCAGGTTGCCGGATCGACACCCGGCGGTGCGATGACATGGAAGTGGATGTTGCCATCACCCAGATGCCCGAAGCCCACCGCGCGCGTGCCAGGCCATGCTGCCTCGATCAGCGGCACGGCCTGATCGACAAAGCCCGGCATCGCAGGCGTGGGCACGCTGATATCATGCTGCACCGCTGGGCCGAGCGCGCGTTCGGCCGGCGCGATGCTGTCGCGCAGCGCCCAGAAAGCCTCGGCCTGCACTTCGCTGGCGGCAATTGTGGCATCGGCTATCAGGCCCACCTCGAACGACGAGGCGAGAAGGGCCTCTGACAGATCGGGCAGGTTTGCCGCGTCGGTCTCGTTCTCGGCTACCAGCTCGATCAAAGCGTGCCAGGCGTGACCGCCCGCCAGCGGCGCGCGCGCGCCGGGGAGATACGAAAGCACCGCCTCGAGCGAATGGCGGGGCACGACTTCGAACCCTTCAAGCCCGCTGCCGATGTGCGCTTCGGCGTGAAGCAGCAGCTGGCGCGCGGCCTGCAGCGATTCGAGCCCGGCCCAGAGCACCGCGCGGCCCGCGACCCGTGCATCGAGCTTCAGCGTGGCGGCGGTCACGATCCCCATCGTGCCTTCCGAACCGATCAGCACTTGCTTCAGATCGAAACCGCGGTTGTCCTTCTTGAGCGGCACCAGCGTATCAAGCACCGAACCATCGGCCATGACCGCCTCCAGCCCCAGCACCAGCGCGCGCATCGAGCCGTGGCGCAGCACCTGCGTGCCGCCAGCATTGGTCGAGACCAGCCCACCGATCGTGGCCGAACCCTTGCCGCCCAGGGTAAGGGCAAAGCGCAACCCCTCGCGCTCGGCTGCCTCGTGCAAGGTTTGCAGGATGACCCCCGCTTCGGCGGTGACCATGCGGTTTTCGCGGTCGAGCCCGCGAACCGCGTTCATCCGCCGCAGGCTAAGCAGCAGCGCCGCGCCGCCTTCATCGGGCGTGGCCCCGCCAGACATGCCGCTGTTGCCGCCTTGCGGGACAATCGGAACACCATGCCGCGCGCACAGGCGCACCAGCGCGGCCACTTCTGCCGTGGAGGCGGGTGAGGCCATGGCGATCGCCCGGCCGGTGAAACGTCCGCGCCAATCGGTGAGCCACGGGGCCATGAGTTCGGCATCGGCGGTGAAGCCGCGCGGGCCAAGAAGCGCGGAAGCCTCTGCAAGGAAGACGGTCTGGGGATCAGCAGGCATCGCCTGTGGGGCTAATGGCAGAGACGCACCGAGGGCAATACATTTTTTCACGGCCAAAGGTTCAATGGCAAAGTTTCATGGGCAAGATTTCATGAGCAAAGTTAAGCCGTGGTTCAAGCATGGGTGTTATCGCAGCTATTGATTCTCCCGGCGAATTGCGCACGGATAGGACAACTGGGGTTAGGGCGTCCGGTTGGGGCATCGAATAGAGGGACCACGAAGAACATCGCTGTTGCCGCCATGACCAGTGTCTTCCAACTTTTCGCGAGCATCGCATTGTCCTTGCCTGCCTTCCCGGCGGGCGAGGCGGCGTTTGCGCCTTTGGCAGACAGGCCGGATGCGGATGCCCTTTGGACAGATGCACTAAGGACAGATGCCCTGTGGGCAGATGCGCTCGATCCTTCTGGCCCGCCGCTGCGGATCACGCCGCCGCCAGCTGCCCCAGCCGCAAGCACCATGGCAGATCCGCTTGGGCCAGGGCCGCTTGGGGTGGATTCGTGGTACCAGGTGCGGATCGAGCAGCAGGTGATCATCCGGATCAACCCGCACGAACCGGGCCGCGAGGCGCTCGCCCCGCAAGTGCTGCCGATGCAGCCGATGATGCAATCCCTGAACCCCCCGCGGATTGGCCCCCAATCGCTTAACCCTCAATTGCTGAACCCAAGGCTGCAGCCAAAGCCTTCGCAATCCCGCGTGCGGGAGCGCAAGGCCGGCAGATGCATGCCAGCAGGCGGCATCGCGGCGGTGCAACCGATCACCGATGGGCGGCTGATGTTCTATATGCGCGACCGGCGAATGCTGGCGGCCGGGCTGGAAAAGGCTTGCAGCGCACGCGATTTCTACCTCGGCTTCTACATGTCGAAAACCAGTGACGGGCAGCTGTGCGTGGGCCGCGATGCCATCCATTCGCGCGCTGGCACGACGTGCAAACTGAAAGACGTGCGCGAATTTGTGCCGGTGGAGTAAGTCGGCCGACTAGTATCGCTGATTTTGACCCTTACGCGTCCACTTTCCTTGACTTTCCGCACGGATTGGGCCTAGGCGCAGGCTCACGACGCCAAGGTGCAAGCCGGGCCGTCCGGAGCCGCCACGATCGTCGGCCTCCTTTGCAGCTTTCGGAAAATACCTCACATGAAATTCGCCGATCTCGGCCTGTCTGACGAGTTGCTCAAGTCGGTTCTCGACGCGGGCTACGACACCCCTACCGCCATCCAGGCGCAGGCGATCCCCTCGGTGCTGATGATGCGCGACCTTATCGGCATCGCGCAAACGGGGACGGGCAAGACGGCCAGCTTTGTGCTGCCGATGATCGACATTCTGGCGCATGGCCGCCGCCGTGCGTTGATGCCGCGCTCGTTGATCCTCGAGCCAACGCGCGAACTGGCCGCGCAAGTCGCCGAGAACTTCGAGAAGTATGGCCGCAACCACGATCTCAAAATGGCGCTGCTGATCGGCGGCGTGCAGATGGGCGATCAGGTCAAAGCGCTGCAGGACGGCGTCGACGTGCTGATCGCCACCCCGGGCCGGCTGATGGACCTGTTCGAGCGCGGCAAGATCATGCTTAACGGCTGCGATCTGCTGGTGATCGACGAGGCGGACCGCATGCTCGACATGGGGTTCATACCGGATATCGAGACGATCTGCTCGAAACTGCCCGCCCAGCGCCAGACCTTGCTGTTTTCCGCCACGATGCCGCCGGTGATCAAGAAGCTGGCGGACAAGTTCCTTTCGAATCCGAAGTATATCGAAGTCGCGCGGCCGGCCTCGAACAATTCGAACATCGTGCAGCACAAGGTGCGCATGCCCAGCCGGGCCAAGCGCGAAGTGCTGCGCCATCTGCTGCGCACCGATAACGTTTCCACCGCGATCATCTTCGCCAACCGTAAGACCACGGTGCGCGAGTTGGCCAAGAGTTTGCAGCAGAGCGGCTTTTCGGCAGGCGAGATCCATGGCGACATGGACCAGAACGCCCGCAATGCCGAACTGCAGAAGTTCAAGGACGGGGGGATTACGATCCTCGTTGCGTCCGACGTCGCGGCCCGGGGCCTCGACGTGAAGGGCGTGAGCCACGTTTTCAACTACGACACGCCGTGGCACCCGGATGACTACGTCCACCGCATTGGTCGCACGGGCCGGGCGGGCGCGACGGGCCGTGCGTTTACGTTCGTGACGGATGAGGACGCCGAGGCGATTGCCAATGTCGAGAAACTGACTGGGGGCAAGATCCCCGAGTTCAAGCTGGAGCTGGCAGAACCTGCGGCTGCTTCGGAAGGGCCTGCCAAGCGTGAGCGCGCTCCGCGCGCAGAGAGGCCGGAGCGGAAGCCCCGTGGCGCGAAGGCTGCGGTGGTCGAAGAGGTTCCTGCGGTTGAGGAAGCGCCAGTCGCGCGCGCCGAAGCCCCGGTGCGTGAGGCGCGCGCGCCGCGCATCCAGCGCGATGAGTTCCGGCCTCAGCGCGATGTGCTGCCGGACTTGCCTTCGGCTCCGGGCGAGTGGAACGGCCCAGTTCCGGGGTTCCTGAGCTTTTCGGCGCTCTGACCCATGCGGTGGGCACTGGGTGTGCTGCTGTCGCTTATTGCGTTTCCTGCCCTGGCCGATGCGCCGCCCAAAGGGGTGAGCACGCACGTGGCTGAGGGATCGGTCGGGCCTTATCGGGCCGGGTTGAACCTTGTTGTGCGAGACAATCTCACGATCGAAGATGCGCACTATTACTATGCGCGGACAGGGCAGGACATCCCGCTGCAGGTTGCCGCGCAAGGCGAAACGTTCAAGCTGGATGAACCCGGCGGCGGTCACTTCGAGCTACACCTGACCAACGCCGATACCGCCGAACCGCGCCCCCTCAACTTCTATACTTCGACCGGGCTTGCCGGTACGTGGACTCGCAAGGGCAAAACCCTGCCGGTCAACTTCGGCTTTACCACTGTGCTGAACGGCCCGAACCCGGACCGCTGGTACGCAGATGTAACCGGCGAGAGCGACGCTCAGTTCGAGGCGCGAGTGCGGTCGTTCTTGGGCGGTGTGCTCAGCGGAAATGTGGCGCAGGCGGCGGCCAGAGTTTCATGGCCGCTGGTCGTCAACGGGCGGCGCCGCACCACCATCCGCAACCGCGCCGCGCTTGCCGCGCGCTGGAAAGTGCTGTTCACCCCCGCCGCCATTGCCGCACTGCGAGGGGCGATCCCGCACGAGATGTTTGTCCGCGATGGCATGGCCATGATCGCAGGCGGCGCAGTGTGGTTCGATGCGCGTGGCGCGAAGACGCTAAACTTGCCCTAGGCAAGCATAGCGCCGGTCGTGGCGCAGATGGAACCCGTCAAGCCGCCTTTACAAAGCTGTCGATCACGCGCTTCCGGTCTCCGCCGTCGAAGTCGATCTCCAGCTTGTTACCTTCTTGCGCCGCGACCACGCCGTAGCCAAACTTGTCGTGGAACACGCGGGTGCCCACGTCGATATCGCTGCGAGGTTTGGCGGCGAAGCTGGCGGCAGAGCGACTGGGTTCGGCGATGCGTTTGGGGCTCGCGTCATAGGGGCTGGCCGCTGCGCGCTGCCAGCCTGGGCCACGGGTGATCGTGCGGCTGGGCTGGGCGCGTGCGAGGTCGGCGAAGGGGTCGGAGTGTTCGGACCACTGCGCGCGCCACAGGGACGCGCCGCCGGTCATGGTGGTTTCCTCCTCGATATGGTCGGCGGGCAGTTCGCCGACGAAGCGGCTGGGGATCGAGCTGGTCCACTGGCCGTAGATGCGGCGGTTCGCTGCGTGGAGGATCGTGCAGCGCCGCCGCGCGCGGGTAATCGCGACATAGGCGAGGCGGCGTTCTTCCTCAAGGGAGGCGAGCCCGCCTTCATCGAGGGCGCGCTGCGAGGGGAACACACCTTCCTCCCAGCCGGGCAGGAACACCTGATCGAATTCGAGGCCCTTGGCGGCGTGGATGGTCATGACGGTGACCTTCTCGGTGTCCGCCGCCGCGTCGTTGTCCATCACGAGGCTGACGTGTTCGAGGAAGTCGCCCAGCGTTTCGTATTCCTCCATCGCGCGGGCGAGTTCGGTGAGGTTTTCGAGGCGGCCTGAGGCTTCGGTGCTTTTCTCCGCTTGAAGCGCGGCGGTGTAGCCGCTCTCGTCGAGCACGGTACGCATCAGTTCGGCTGGGACGAGCGTGGCGGCGGCATCGCGCCAGCTGAGAAACGAGCGCATCAGGCTGCCGAGCGTGGCGCGGGCGCGCACCGAAAGCTCGTCGCTGTCGCACAGTTCGATCGCGGCGGCGGCCAGCGGCATCCCGCGCGCACGGGCGTGGCGGTGCATCTTCTCTAGCGTCTTGTCGCCGAGGCCCCGCTTGGGCGCGTTGTAGATCCGCTCGAACGCCAAGTCGTCCTGCGGCGATGCGATGACGCGCAAATAGGCCAGCGCATCGCGGATCTCGGCGCGTTCGTAGAAGCGGAAGCCGCCGACGATCTTGTAAGCGAGGCCGATCTGGATGAAGCGGTCCTCGAACTCGCGCGTCTGAAACGAGGCGCGCACGAGGATGGCGATCCGGTCGAGCGACGCGCCTTCTCGCTCCAGCCGCTCGATCTCCTCGCCCACGCGGCGCGCTTCCTCCGGGCCGTCCCACACGCCGATGACGCGGACCTTGTCGCCGCCGCTAGCTTCGGTCCACAGGGTCTTGCCGAGGCGCTGGCTGTTCTCCGCGATGACCCCGCCAGCGGCGGCGAGGATATGCGGGGTGGAGCGATAGTTCTGCTCCAGCCGAATCACTTTCGCGCCGGGAAAATCCTTTTCGAAGCGCAGGATATTGGCGACTTC
>CANEVG010000037.1 GCA_947442095.1 Sphingomonadaceae bacterium | reverse complement strand
TTCAGGGTCGTGGTCATGTGGAGCAGCGTCGCCATGTCCTCGTCCGACATCGCGGCAAACAGCGAATCCACCAGCGCCTCATGGCTTGTCGCCATCTCGCGGAAGGCGGCGCGGCCCTCGGCGGTGAGCATGACATGCTGCACGCGGCGGTCATCGGGATCGATCTCGCGGCTGATCAGCCCGTCTTCCACCAGCCGGTTCACAAGCCCGGTGAGATTGCCATTCGAGACCAGCAGGTGATCGGTGAGCTGCGACATGGTGATCGGTACAGTTTCGCGGTCAAGCGCAGAGAGCACATCGAAGCGGGGGAGCGTGCTGTCGAACTCGGTCTTGAGATAGCCGCGAATGCGCTTCTCGATGATCGTAGTGGCACGCAGCATGCGCAGCCAGACGCGCAGAGATTGCTTGGCATGGGGGGCTGCCATTACATGACTTCTCCGCCAGCCACCGCAATGGACTGCCCGTTGACGGACCCTGATAGCGGATCGCACAGCCACAGGGCCGCCGCCGCCACTTCCTCCGGCCTTATCAGGCGCTTTTGCGGGTTGTCGCGGACAAACTGGGCGAGCACTTTATCTGCAGGCTTGCCCGTTTTCTCGGTCACCGCCGCAATCGAGCGCTGGACCAGTTCGGTATCGGCAAAGCCGGGGCAGATGGCATTGGCCGTAGCCCCGGTGCTGGCGAGTTCCAGCGCGAGCGTGCGCGTCAGGCCGATCACCCCGTGCTTGGCGGCGGCATAGGCGCCGGTATAGGCGTAGCCCTTGAGGCCGGACGTGCTGGCGATCATGATGATCCGGCCATTCTCGGCCCCGGAAACCTCCTTGAGCACCGCACGGGTGCACAGGAACGCGCCGGTAAGGTTCACCGCGATCATCTGCTGCCACAGCGCCATCGAGGTCTTTGCGAGCGGCGCGGTTTCCGCCCCGCCGGCATTGTTGACGAGGATGCTGACCGGCGCTGCGGCGCGCGCCTTGGCCATAGCCGCCTCGACCGAAGCTTCGTCGGTTACATCGACGCAAATCGCAGTGCTGCCGGGCAGCGCGGCCGCGACCTGCTGCAAGGGTTCCAGCCGCCGCCCCATCAACGTCACCCTTGCGCCAGCACCGTGCAGCGTGCGCGCAATGGCAGCGCCGATGCCTGTGCCGCCGCCGGTGATGACCGCGTGATGGCCCGCCAGATCCGTCATACGTTCAGCGCCGCTTGCCCCAATGCCTGCCCTTGGGCGCGCGCCAGATTGCGCGAAAGCTGATCAAAACCATTTCGATAGGGCAGCGGCACGCCTGAGCCATCGCTGCCCAGTTCTGCCGCTGCGCGCAGTGTCCACGCCGGGTCGATCAGGTGCGGGCGGCCCAGTGCGCAAAGGTCCGCGCGGCCCGAAGCGAGGATCGAATTGACGTGATCGACCTCGAATATGTTGCCCACCGCCATGACCGGCACATCCAGTTCGTTGCGAATGAGGTCGGCGAACGGGGTCTGGTACATCCGGCCATAGACCGGGCGCGCCTCGCGCGTGGTCTGACCAGTGGAAACGTCGATCAGGTCCGCCCCCGCATCGCGGAAGGCGCGGGCGACGTCCACCGCATCGCGCGCGGTCATGCCGTTTTCCCCGATCCAGTCGGTCGCGGAAATGCGCACCGACATGGGCTTGTCCTGCGGCCAGACGGCGCGCATCGCGCGGAACACTTCGAGCGGATAGCGCAGACGGTTTTCCAGGCTGCCGCCATAGTCGTCGGTGCGGCGGTTGAGCACCGGAGTGATGAAGCTGGAGATCAGATAGCCATGCGCGGCGTGGAATTCGACCATGTCGAACCCGGCACGCGCCCCGCGGCGGGTGGCTTCAACGAACTGGTCCAGCACCATGTCCATGTCCGCGCGCGTCATTTCACGCGGGATCTGGTTGGCGCTTGACCACGGCACCGGCGAGGCGGCGATAAGCGGCCAGTTACCGTCTTCGAGCGGCACGTCGATCGCGTCCCAGCCCAGCCGGGTCGAGCCCTTCGCGCCGCTATGGCCAAGCTGAAGCGCGATCTTCGCCGGGCTGCTGGTACGAACGAAATCCACGACCCGCTTCCACGCCGCCTCCGCCGCGTCGCTGTAGAGCCCGGTGCAGCCCGGCGTTATACGGCCTTCGGGCGAAACGCAGGTCATCTCGGTGAACACCAGCCCCGCCCCGCCCAGCGCCCGCGCACCGTAGTGCACCAGATGGAAGTCGCTCGGCACGCCGTCTGCGGCGCTGTACATCGCCATGGGCGAGACGGTGACGCGGTTGGCCAGTTCCATGCCGCGCAGGCGGAACGGGGTGAACATGGGGGGTACGGGCTTTTCCAGCGGATGGCCGCAGGCCTTTTCGGCAAAGGCCTTTTCCAGTTGCGCCAGCCATGCCGGATCGCGCAGCCGCAGATTCTCGTGGCTGACACGCTGGCTGCGCGTGAGCAGGGCATACGTGAACTGCAGCGGATCGAAGTGGAGATAGCGGTCCACTTCCTCGAACCAGCCCATCGAGTTCTTGGCTGCGCTCTGCAGCTTGAGCACTTCGACATGGCGCTCGTCCTGATACTGCTTAAGGCCCTCGGCCAGCGGCAGATCGCTGTCGGCCAGCACATCTGCCAGCTTGATCGCATCCTCCAACGCCAGCTTGGTGCCCGAACCGATCGAATAGTGCGCGGTATGCGCCGCATCGCCCAGCAGGATGAGGTTGCCGTCGTACCACTGGTTGCACAGCACGCGCGGGAAGTTGATCCACGCAGAGCCGCGAATGTGCCCGGCATTGGTCATCAGCGAATGGCCGCCGAGGTGCTCGGCAAAGATTGCCTCGCAGGTCCGGCAGGTCTCCTCCTGGCTCATTTCGCCAAAGCCCCAGGCCGCGAAAGTATCGGGCTGGCATTCGACGATGAACGTGGAGGTGTTCGCATCGAACTTGTAGGCATGCGCCCAGACCCAGCCGTGTTTGGTCTGGACGAAGATGAACTTGAACGCATCGAACAACTGGTGCGTGCCCAGCCAAACGAACTTGTTGGGCCGCATGTCGATATCGACCTTGAAGGTCTCCTCCCGCGCGGCGCGGATGCGGCTGTTGAGCCCGTCGCTGGCGATCACGAGATCGAAGTCCTTGTAGGCCTCAAGCGTGGGATCGACCTCGACCTCGAAGTGCTGAACCACGCCAAGCTCCGCGCATCGGTTCTGCAGGATATTGAGCAGGCGCTTGCGGCCGATGCCGATGAAGCCGTGCCCGGTGGAGGTGATCTTCGCGCCGTTCACATGGACGTCGATGTCGTCCCAGTGCGCGAGCTCGGCTTCCATGGCCGCGGCGCTCTGGGGATCGTTGGCGCGCAGGTTCGCCATGGTCTGATCGGAAAACACCACGCCCCAGCCGAAGGTGTCGCCCGGCTTGTTGCGCTCGAAGATCTCGATTTGCGCGTCTGGCATGCGCAGCTTCATCGCAATTGCGAAGTAGAGCCCTGCGGGACCACCGCCGACACTGGCAATTCGCATCGCACCTGACCCTTTGCTGGCTACGCCGGACCGGCCTCGCGGCAAGCCCGCAGTGCTGATCCGCAATTTATTTTAGGTTTAAAGTAAATTGCGGCAACTGGCAAGGGCGCGAAGCCTCAGGTGCTGATCAGCCCGGCAAGGATATCCTCGGTTTCCTTGGCCGCGAACCGCATGTCACCAAGGATCGCGTGCGGCGGGATCACGGCGGCCTGCGCCGCGCTGCGCGAGGCGGAGATGGCCGCTAGCACCCGCCCGTCAGGGCTGCGAATCGGGACGGCAAGGCATTGCAAACCCTCGGCAATCTCGCCGTCATCCACGGCAAATCCCTGTTCGCGCACGCGCGCTAGTTCGCGGCGCAGTGCCCCCGCCTCGGTGATGGTGCGTGCGGTCAGCGCCGGAAACGGGCCGGTCGCGAGATAGCCCTCGCGTTCACCATCGGGCAGGCTGGCGAGCAGCACCTTGCCAATCCCCGAGCAGTAAGCCTCAAGCTGCAGCCCGACCCGGGTAAACAGATTGCCAGCCCCCTCACCCGTCTTGATCCGGTAGGTCACCATATCGCCTTCCAGCGTGCCCAGCTGGACCACGCAGTGCAACTGGCCGGCAAGCCGGTGCAGCACCGGCATGGCGCAATTGGCAATGACCTGCTTTTCGTCAAGCTGCCCCAGCAGCCGCAGCAGGCGCGGGCCCGCCACATGAAAGCCGCGTCCGTGCCGGGCGAGGTATCCGTCCGCCACCAGCGAGGCCACTTGCCGATGCGCGGTGGCCACCGGCACGCCCAGATCGCGGGCGATCGCCGCCACGCTGCGGCTCGCCCCTTCGGCAATGATCGCCTCGAGCATGGCCAAGGCCCGTGTCAGTGAGCTCAGCAGGGGCGTTCCGGATCTCATGATGCGAGAGAGTAATCCTCTACGCCAGTGGCACAAGGCCAAAACTGGCGGTATTGCTCGATGCTTGGAGGAGATGCCGGAATGACCACCAGCCACGACGATCTCGCACGCCGCTTGCGCGCTGCCTATGCCGGGGCCGCAGTGCCCCCCCTTCGCGACGGGCTGGAGCCGACCGATGCCGCAGGCGCCTATGCGGTGCAGGAGATAAACACCCGGTTCTGGCTGGCGCAAGGCCGCCGCATCGTGGGGCGCAAGGCCGGGCTGACGGCCAAGGCGGTGCAAGTGCAGCTCGGTGTCGATCAACCTGATTTCGGCGCGCTGTTCGATGACATGCGCGTAGCCGATGGTGGCGGGCTCGATCCGGCCAAGTGCCTCCAGCCCAAGGCCGAGGCGGAGATTGCCTTCGTGCTGGCCGCGGATCTGCCGGACCCGGAAACGACCGCCGAGCAAGTGGCCGCTGCCGTCGCCACCGTTCACGCCGCGATCGAGATTGTCGACAGCCGCATTGCCGACTGGAAAATCACCTTTGCCGATACCGTGGCGGACAACGGTTCCTCGGCGTTTTTTGTGCTGGCCGACCAGGGCCTGCCGCTGGCCGGGCTCGATCTCGAGGTGGCGGCCATGGAAATGACCGTGAACGGCGCGGTTGTTTCAACCGGGATCGGCGCGGCGGCGCTGGGCAATCCGCTCAAGGCTGCGGCGTGGCTGGCGCAGACGCTCGCCGCGCGCGGCGCGCCGCTCAAGGCGGGCGATGTGTTGCTGGCCGGTGCGCTCGGGCCGATGGTCGCGCTGAACGCGGGCGACACGGTCTGTGCAAAGGTCGGCGGCATCGGCGAATGCTCCTTCACCTATGGGGCAGCCTGATATGGCCAAAACCCCAACGGCCAGAACCAAAGTCGCGATCATCGGATCGGGCAACATCGGCACCGATCTGATGATCAAGATCATGCGCCTTTCCAGCGTGCTGGAGATGGGCGTGATGGTCGGCATCGATCCGGCTTCCGACGGGCTTGCCCGCGCGGCGGGCATGGGCGTTGCCACGACGGCCGATGGCATCGACGGCCTCCTCGCCATGCCCGAATTCGCCGATGTGGGCATCGTGTTCGATGCAACCAGCGCGGGCGCGCACCGGCGCAACAGCGAACTCGTGCTGGCAGCAGGCAAGCGGATGATCGACCTCACCCCCGCCGCCATCGGGCCTTACACGATCCCGCCGGTCAACGGCGAGGCGAACCTCGATGCGCTGAACGTCAACATGGTGACCTGCGGCGGGCAGGCGACGATCCCCATCGTCGCAGCAGTGAACCGCGTGGCCAAAGTGCATTACGGCGAGATCATCGCCTCCATCGCGTCGAAAAGCGCAGGCCCGGGCACCCGCGCCAATATCGACGAGTTCACCGAGACCACCAGCCAGGCCATCGTCGATGTGGGCGGGGCGACGCGCGGCAAGGCGATCATCGTGCTCAACCCGGCCGAACCCCCGCTGATCATGCGCGATACGGTCTATTGCCTGTGCGAGGACGGCGACCGCGAGGCGATCCGCCAGTCGATCCACGATATGGTCGCCGAAGTGCAGAGTTATGTGCCCGGTTACCGGCTCAAGCAGGCGGTGCAGTTCGAGAGCATCGGCGGCAATCAGCCGCTGCGCATTCCCGAGATGGCCATTACTGGTCAAACTTCATATACCGGCCTCAAGGTCTCGGTGTTCCTCGAAGTGGAAGGCGCGGCGCATTATCTGCCCGCTTATGCCGGCAATCTCGATATCATGACCTCGGCCGCGCTCAAGACGGCGGAGAAGATCGCGACAAGGATGGCGGCATGACTTTAGACCCCGTGGCCTCCAAGCTCTACATTCAGGACGTCACCTTGCGTGACGGGATGCACGCCATCCGCCACCAGTATGGGCTCGATCACGTGCGCAAGATCGCCAAGGCGCTCGATGCAGCCAAGGTGGACGCCATCGAAGTGGCGCATGGCGACGGGCTGCAGGGCTCCAGCTTCAACTACGGCTTCGGGGCCTATACCGATTGGGACTGGATCGGCGCGGTCGCCGAAGTGCTCGAACACTCCGTGCTCACCACACTGCTGCTGCCCGGCATCGGCACGGTGCACGATCTGAAGCATGCCAGCGAAATGGGCGTGAAGTCCGTGCGCATAGCCACACATTGCACCGAGGCCGATGTGTCGAAGCAGCATATCGAGGCGGCCCGGAACCTCGGCATGGACGTCTCGGGCTTCCTGATGATGAGCCATATGGCCCCGCCCGAGGCGCTGGCGCAGCAGGCGCTGCTGATGGAAAGCTACGGGGCTACTTGCGTCTACGTCACCGACAGCGGCGGGGCGATGAACATGGACGAATATGCCGCGCGGCTCGCAGCCTATGACCGGGTGCTGAAGCCCGAAACGCAGCGCGGGGTGCACGCGCACCACAACCTTTCGCTCGGCGTCGCCAACTCAATCGTCGCGGTGCAGAACGGCGCGGTGCGCGTGGATGCCAGTCTTGCGGGCATGGGGGCGGGCGCGGGCAATGCCCCGCTCGAGGTGTTCATCGCCGCAGCGGACCGCATGGGCTGGAACCACGGCTGCGATCTCTATGCGCTCATGGACGCCGCCGAAGACCTTGTGCGGCCCTTGCAGGACCGCCCGGTGCGCGTCGACCGCGAAACGCTGACGCTGGGTTATGCGGGCGTCTACTCCAGTTTCCTGCGCCATGCCGAAAAGGCCAGCGCCGACTACGGCGTCGACACCCGCGCGATCCTTGCCGAAGCAGGCCGCCGCAAGATGGTCGGCGGACAGGAAGACATGATCGTCGATATCGCGCTCGATCTGGCGAAGGCCGCGCAGAGAGGCTGAACGGCTTCAGCGCAGCTGGGCGCGCGCACCTCCGCGCATCAGCATGGCACCTGCAATCACCGCAAGCAGGGCAATGCCAGCCAGCGCACCAGTCTTGCTGTCCAGCGCATGATCGAGTTGGACGAAGGCCAGCGGCGCCACCAGCACGCCGAGATAGGCGAACGAGGTGCCCGTCGCGACCGCCTCGGCGGTCCTCCCGGCAGGCGCGGCCATGCCGAGTTCAGCTAGCAGAATGCCGTTCCAGCCCATCGCGGTCATGCCCAGCAGCATGCTGCCCGCCGTGAGCCGCAGCGCCGAGGGCAGCGGCCAAAGCAGCAGCAGCCAAGCGAGGCCTGTCAGCAGACCGATCAAAGCCAAGTGCAGGCCCGCCCGGCCGTAGCGCGACGTTGTCATCCCGAAAACGATCCGCGCGGCGGCGCCCGCCATCGTCGCAATGGCGAGGTAACCGGCCGATTTGCCGACCGACAGACCGTGCAGCCAGAATAGCCCTGGCACCAGATAGGTCGTCAGCGCCGCCTGATTCATCGCATAGACGCCCGCAACCAGGGCGAGCCGCCGCGTGCCCGGTTCGCTGAGCGCGCTGCGCAAGGAGGCCAGCAGGTGCTGCCGCTGCGGCTGGTGGGCCGAGACCGAACCGAACGAACGCAGTCCCGGCAGCGACAGCAGGAACGTGCCGCCCAGCACCGCAAGCACTGGCAGGGTCAGGCTCTGCCAACCGTAATGCTGCGCAACATAGGGCGCGAGCAGCGCCACCATCGCAGTGCCCACCGGCACTCCCGTCTGACGCACTGAGACGACCAGCGGCTGCATCCGCTGCGAATAGCTCTGCGCCAGCACGAGCGAACTGGACGGCACGATCACCCCATAGGCAAAACCCATCAGCGCGATCCCCAGACAGGCCAGGGCCACCGCAACGGCCCCGGCAGAAAGGCCGGAAAACAGCGCGTAGCCGAGCCCTGTCGCCACGACGGAGCCCAATTGCAGCGTGCGCACACTGAAGCTGGCCATGAGCCGCGCGGTGCTAACCGAGCCGGCGATCGCCGCCGCATACATCAGCGACGTGTAATACCCGATCCAGCTTTCCGGCAGATGCTGCGCGCGCACGATTACCACCGAAATCGCCAGCGGCGCGGCAATCGTGAACGATGCCGCGATCTGGATCAGCGAGGTGGCGAACAGGGTGCCGAGGCCGCTGGCGCCCGGCGCGGTGCTGGATGAAGTTCGTATGGCGGGTCAGCCCTTGCCCTGCTGCACCCGCGCGCCGCCATCGAGCATGCCGCTGATCATGTCACCCATATAGACGTGGGGCTTGGGATAGGCCGCCCGGCTGTGCGTGAGGCCCAGCGACAGCGCGGTCTCGACCAGCTTGTAGGTCAGCGGGCCGGGATTGATCAGCGGCACAGGCAGGCGCTCAGCCAGCCAGGCATGGCTCTGGTGCATAGTGGTGGAGCCGAGGCAGATTGCCTGTGCGCCATCTTCGACGCATTGCATGGCGCTTTCCAGCAACTTCGGGAACACATCTTCCTCCTTGCCGCCGAGCAGGTTCGACACATCGGGCGGGATGTTGGGCGAGCGGACCGAGACACACTTGTCCTCCAGCCCATATTCGCGCAGCGTCTTGGTGTAGAGTCCCTTCCACGGGGCCCACTGGGTGAGCACCGAAAAATTGTTCGCAAACATCAGCGCAGTGAGAAACGAGGCGCGGCCCGGCGAAATCACCGGGATATCGAGCACCGAGCGCAGCGCATTCATGCCAGAATCGCTCATCGTGTCGATGCACACCGCATCATAGCCGTCCTTTTCGGCGCTCAGCCCGGCCTCAAAGATCGAAATATCGGCAAGCACATAGTCGTGATGGCTATCATACAAGGCAGGTGCGGCCTTGACCGGCTTGTAGTCGAAGCTGATCCCCGGCCCCAGTTGCACCGAATCCAGCTGCGCCTTGCGATTGGCGACGCCTTCGTCATCCAGCGGGAACGGAACGATTACCAGAACGCGCTTGTCAGCCATGATGGAGCCCTTTCAGTGCGAGCCGTGCGGGCCTTGTGACCGCCAGGTTTGCCTCGTCCGCGATCTATGCTAACAAACACGCTATTGGTCCAGACCAATAATTGACCATTGCCATTTGCCATGACCTACGGCCACGACCAACGGAATACCTGCCATGACCTCTCTGCCCGTCCCGCGCTACCGGGAAATCGCCGATCGCATCCAGAGCGAGATCGCCGCGGGCAAATGGCCGGTGGGCGAAAAGTTGGCGCCCGAACAGGCGCTGGCCAGCCAGTTCGACGTCAGCCGCTTCACCATCCGCGAAGCGATGAGCAGGCTGGAGGAAAGCGGCCTAATCAGCCGCCAGCGCCGCCTTGGCACGATTGTCACCGCAACGCAGCCGGTCGAGCAGATGGTGCAGAAGCTGGGCTCGATGGACGAACTGCTGCAATATGCGCCCCAAACCCGGCTGAAGCCGGTCCGCACCACCATTGTCGAGGCGGATGTCGCGCTGGCGCAAATGCTGCCCTGTTCTGTGGGCACGCGCTGGGCGCGGATCGAAACCGTGCGGATCGAGGCCAAACGCAGCCCAGTGTGCTGGAGCGACATCTACGTTCCGGCAGAATATGCCGCCGTGGCCGAACGCATTGGCAAGGATTCGACGCCCGTTTTCCAGTTGATGGAACAGACCCATGGCTTGATGGCCGCCGATATCAACGCCGAGCTGTTCGCCGGATCGCTCTCGCAGCGCAAGGCCGAGGCGCTGGAAGTGGCCCCCGGCAGCCCGGCGCTGATCATCGTGCGCCGCTACCGCGATGCCAATGGCCGCCTGTTCGAGGTTTCGGTCAGCGAGCATCCTGCTGGCCGCTTTTCCTACTCGGTCGATCTGAAGCGCAAACAGGGAAGCTTAACACCGCCATGACCGAAGAATTCACGACCTTGGCCCAGATCAAGGGCGGGCCGGCCGCCTCCCCCGCGCCCATCCGCAGCTTCCTGTTCGCGCCCGCGAACCACCCTCGCAAAGTACAGAAGGTGTTCGAGAGCGGCGCGGATGCGGTGATCCTCGATCTGGAGGACGCCTGCGCGGCCTCTGAAAAGGCCGCGAGCCGGGAGACGGCGGTAACCGCCCTATCCGCCCCGCGCGCCTGCCTCGGCTATGTGCGGATCAACGCGAGCGACACCCAATGGTGCCTGCGCGATCTGGACGGGGTGATCGGCCCCTGGCTCGACGGGATCGTAGCGCCCAAGATCGAAAAGCCGGAAGAGATCGTGCTGATCGACTGGCTGATCGCCCAGTTCGAGCGCGAGCGCGGGCTTCCCATCGGCGGGATCGACCTCATGCCGATCATCGAGACCGGAGCCGGGCTCCACGCCCTCGATGCCATCATCGCGGCGGGCACCCGGATCAGGCGCGTCTCGTTTGGCGCGGGCGATTTCACGCGCGACATGCGCATGAAGTGGAGCGCGGACGAAGCCGAGCTTGCCTATGCGCGCGGGCGGCTGGTGCTGGCCTCGCGCGTCGGCGGGCTGGAAGCGCCGATCGACACGGTGCACATCGATCTGGCGGACGAAGAGAGCTTTGCCGCTTCGGTCGTGACCGGCGTGAAGTTCGGTTTTCAGGGCAAACTGCTGATCCACCCGGCGCAAGTCGCGCTCACCAACCGATCGTTTATGCCCAGCCCCAAGGAAATCGCGCGCGCGCGGAAGATCGTCGATGCCTTCAACGCCGCCGAGAATGCCGGATCGGCGTCGATCAAGGTCGACGGGTACTTCGTAGATTATCCGATTGTCGAGAAGGCGCAGCAGGTTCTGGCGCTGGCCGCGCGGCTTTAGTCCAGCCAGTCCGCCAGAATCGCTGCGCTGTCTGCTCCCAGCGCACGGCCGGCCCAGCGAATGCTGCCCGGTGTCTCGCTGAGCCGCGGGCAGACAGCTGGCAGGACCAATTCGCCCGCCCGTTCGTCGTCCACACGCACCAGATTTTCCCGCGCCGCATATTGGGGGTCGGCGAAAATCTCGTCGATGCCGTAGACCGGGCCGCAGGGCACTTGCCCCGCCTCGCAGGCGCTCAGGATTTCGTCGCGGGTCATGCCGCTGGTCCAGTGGCTGACGAAAGCGTCCACCTCGGCGCGCCGCGCCTCGCGCTGCGTGATCGTGCCGTAGATGCCCTCACCGGTCACGTCCATGCGGTCCATGATGGCAGCGAGACGGCCAAAAATCTTGTCGTTGGTGCAGGCAATCGCCACCCATTTGCCGTCCTTGGTGGGATAGTGGCTGTGGGGAACGGCGTTGACCGTGCCCGCGCCCATCCGCTCGCGCACGAAGCCGCTGCGGGCATAGGCCGGGGCCAGTTCGTCGAGAAGGCGGAACGTACCTTCATAGAGACCCAGATCGATGATCTGCCCGCGCCCGGTGCTGTTTCGCGCATGGAGCGCAGTGAGCACGCCCAGCGCGGCATAGACGCCCGTTACATAGTCCGAAAGCGTGGCCGTGCCCGGCGAGGCGGGCGGTGCGCCTGGTTCTCCGCACAAGTACGAAATGCCGCTGAACGCATTGGCGATGCGGCCAAAGCCCGGCCGGTCGCTGTAAGGCCCGGTCTGGCCATAGGCGGTCACGCGCACAATGATCAGGCGCGGGTTGATCGCTTGCAGCACGTCCGGCCCCAGCCCCCAGCGCTCCAGCGTGCCGGGCTGGAAGTTTTCCACCAGCACATCGGCCTTGGCCGCCAGCTGGCGCAGCGTTTCCGCGCCTTCGGCGTCACGCAAATCCAGCTCGATCGAGCGCTTGTTGCGCCCTTCGCTCAGCCATACCAGCGTGTCACCGGTCTCGGTCTGGGTGCCGAACTTGCGGATCGGATCACCGCTTCCGGCGAGCTCGACCTTGACCACATCGGCGCCGAATTCAGCGAGATAAGTGGCGCAATAAGGCCCGGCGATGAAAGTCGCCAGATCGAGCACCTTAAGGCCAGTAAACGCGCCGCCAGACGCACTGGGGACCAGACTTTTACCGCTCATGTCTTATACTTTCTATTGGTCCAGACCATTTTCCCGCGTAAGGGAATGCCAAGCGGCCTTCAAGGCCGAATGTTTGGCAAACGAGGGGAACCCGCGCCGTGCTCATGTCCGCTGAAGGCTACCGCGAATCGCTGCGCAGCCTTGCCCCGCGCGTCTACGTTGGCGGCGATCTGGTGGCGTCGGTGGCGGACGAGCCCCGGCTGGAGCCCGGCATCAATGCCGTGGGCCTGACCTACGATTTCGCGCTGCTGCCCGATTCCGCCAAAGTGATGACCACGCCCGGACTGGCAGGCGCGCCCGTCAACCGCTTCCTGGCGATCAATCGAAGCCGCGAGGACTTGCTCGACAAGCTCGAGGCCGTGCGCCTCACCTGCCAGTATGGCGGCTGCACCCAGCGCTATCTCACGCATGATGCGTTCAATGGCCTCTGGGAAGCGACCTGGCGGATAACCCAGCGCACCGGCGGCGAAAGCCACGACCGGCTGAAGGCCTATATCAGCCACGCGCAGGCGAACGATCTGGCCATCGGCATCGCGATGACTGACGGCAAGGGCGACCGCTCCAAACGCCCGTCCGAGCAAGCCGAGCCGCTTTCCTATGTCCACGTGCGCGAGCGCCGCGCGGACGGTATCGTTATTGCAGGCGTCAAGGCCATCGTTACCGGCGGGCCGTACATGCACGAATTCCTCGTGCTGCCGTGCCGCCGGATGCGCCCCGAAGACCGGGACTTCGCAGTTGCTTGCGCCGTGCCGATCGATGCGCCGGGCGTCACTGTGGTGTCGCGCCCCGCAGGCCGCCCGGGCAACGCGGCGGCCAAGTTCAGCGCCAAGTTCGCGCAGTCGGTCGCGGTCGTCCATTTCGACGATGTCTTCGTGCCCTGGGACAAGGTTTTCATCGATGGCGAGACCGAAGAAGCCCATCTGATGACCACCAACTACGCCTCGCACCACCGCCATAGCTGCATTGGTGCGCGCGCGGGGTTTGGCGATCTGCTGATCGGCGCGGGCGCGATGATGATGGACGCCAACGGGCTGGAGTTGGACCGGATTTCGCACCTCAAGGACAAGATGGTCGAACTGATCAAGATCACCGAGGGCTTCTATGCCTGCGGGGTTGCCGCATCGACCTTTGGCGAAGAGGACGCGGCGGGAAATTTCCGCCCGGAGCAGATCTATTCGAACATCGGCAAACTGCTGCTGGCCAACCAGATCTACGACATGCACCGCATCGCGCACGAGGTTTCGGGCGGGCTGATCGTGGGCCTGCCCAGCCCCGAGGAGGACCACAACCCCGCCACCGCGCCGATGATCGAGGCGCTGCTGCGCGGGCGGCCCGATGTGCCCTATGCCCACCGCGCCAATGTCGCGCGCTTCATCGAGGACCTGACGGCATCGGAAACAGGCGGCTGGTATTCGGTGATCAGCCTCCACGGCGGCGGCTCGCCCGAGGCGATGAAGATGGAGATCCTGCGCAACTATCCCGTTCAGGACCGCAAGGATCTGGTGCAGGCACTGCTCGATCGCGGCGCGCTCGATCTGGGCAAAGGCCCCGCGCGCGACAAGCAGCCGGGCCGCTGCTGCACCAAGGGCTGCGCGGAGTAAGAGGATGGTTTGCCTGTTTCAGCATGGCTGAAACAGGGGCCGGAGCCGCCTTCCGCGTGAGCGGAACAAACTCTAACGCGGGCGCTCCACTGCCATCGGAAGGTTCGAGACCCGCGCCATTTCGCCGCTAACGAACAGGCCGGGATCCGCAAGATAGGCCCGCGCCATCGGCATGGCATCGAGGCCCCAGAACAACTCATGCCCGATCGCAAGCGTGGGCACGCCGTAGACGCCCGCCGCGACGGCTGCCTCGGTGTTAGCGCGCAGCCGGTCTTTCACCGCTGGATCATTGCCCGCATCGGGTGAAACCCCGAGCGCGCTGGCAAGCGCTGCGGCAGTTTCCGGGCTCTGCGGATCGCGCCCCTCACCCCACACCAGCGCGAAGGCGGCCGCCGCATCGGCCACGCTGAGTTCGCGCACGCAAAGCAGCCGCAGCAGCGCCAGCGGATTGAACGGATGCGCCGGCGGCGCGCGGAACGGGATGCCGCGCTCGTCCGCGATCCACTGCACGATACGATAGGTCTGGGTGCGTTTGGCCGGAATCTCGGCCGGGCCAAGATGGCCGAATGCCTTCAGCAATCCGGCAAACAACACCGGGCGGAATGTGACCTCTTGCTCTGCGCAGAGCACCTCCATCTCTGGAACGGCGAGCGCGGCAAACGGCGAAATCACGTCGAAATACCACACCAGCGGTGGCGGCTTGCCCGGTTCCATCAGAACGGAATCGCGCGGTCGGGCTGCGGCAGGATCGTGGTGCGCAGCATCAGCCGTTCGTGCTCGCCGTCAAAGTCGTCGCGGCGGTGCATGGTGCAGGCGTTGTCCCACAGGATGGCATCGC
>CANEVG010000036.1 GCA_947442095.1 Sphingomonadaceae bacterium | reverse complement strand
TGTGCTTGTTCGCGCGCGGCGGCTTGGTCATAGTCGAGGTCTGCAATGTTGGTCATCGCGTCTGCCAGCGCGCCGGCATCGCCTACGGGCACCAGCAGGCCAAAGCGTCCGCCGCCCAGCATCTCGTCCATCGAGACGCTGCAGCGTGTGGCGACGATCGGGATTCCGGCCGCCAGGGCCTCTGCGACCACGGCGGGCACACCTTCGTAGTTTGATGACAGCACCAGCGCATCGGCGGCGGCAAGTTCGGCATCAAGCGGGCTGATATGGCCGGGCAGACGCACCTTGCCTTCCAAACCCAGCCGCTGGACCTGCGCTTCCAGTGCGCGGCGCTGACCGCCTTCGCCAATGATCGCGAGGAGGTCGTCCGGCCGGCCCATGGCCGCAAACGCTTCGAGCAGCAGCGCGAAGTTCTTCTGTGCCGCCAGCCGCCCGATGGCGAGGAAGCGGCGGCCCGGTCCCTTTGGCGGAGCGGCAGCCCGTGCTGTGCAAAGGCGGGCAATGTCATCCGCCTCCAGCGAAGGATCGTCGATGATCGCGATGCGGCCATTCGGCACGCGCATCAACTGCGCAATCTCGGCGCGCATCGGCGGGGCCATGCCGACAATGCGGGTAAGCATGCGTCCCTGGATGCGCAGCCATCGCCAGTACAGCGCCCTGACCGGGGCAGGGAGGTCCATGCGCACCATATCGTTGCTGATCTTGGCGGTGATCGGCGGACAGGCCTTGCCCATGAGCAGCCGCATCGCGACCGCGACCACGGTGTAGGAATTGCCCGCGCAGAACAGCACATCGGGCCGGATGCGGCGAATGGCGCGGGGCAAGTGGAGGATCATCCACAGCGTTTCCCACGCTGCGCTGGGGATCTTCTCGTTGCCCAGCACTTCCGGATTCAGTCCGGGCCATTCGCGGCGCAAGGCCCCTGCCGTGCGCCCCATGACAAGACGGGAATCGACGCCCGCCGCAAGCCAGGCGTGGTGCAGCCGGAGTGCGACGCGCTCCACCCCGCCAGGTTCGAAGCTGTGCAGGAACGTCAGCACGCGCAGCGGTTTCGGGGCCGTCATCCCGCTGCGCCGCCAAGATCGGCGTAGCGGGCGGGCGCATGTGTGCGGGCAAACCGAGCCAGGGTGAGGTCGATGCTCTCCAGCAGCGCGGGCACTGTGGTGTCGCCGGGGTGGACGGCGACGCGGATCGTGCGAGTGAACGGCAGCGCTGCACGGCCCAACGCGGCGGCAAACAGCGAACTCGCAATGCGCGCTTTGCTGCGGCTGGCCCAGGTGATCACCGGACCTTTGGCTAGCACTTCGCCGCTCGCAGGTCGCCACACTTTCATGTGATCCTCGGCCAAAGCAAAGCCGAGCTCGCGCATCGCGGCATGGGCGGTATCACCATATAGCCACGCCGGGGCGATAAAGCCCGCCACCGGACGGCCTATGGTGTCTTCCACCAGCGCGCGCCCATCGCGCATGCGGGCGAGCGCTTGGGTCAGCGGAAGATTGAGGAATTCGCCTTCGTCTGCGGTCATGTGCCTGCCCTTGATCGCGGCTAGGCCCTTGGTCGCGGGAGTCTCGTCCTTGTGGCTCCAGCCGTGCAGGAACATTTCGATCCCTTGATCGGCCCAATCGCGCAAGCGGCGCGCAAAGGCGGCATTCTCCGCGATGGGCGCGCCGCGCCAGTGATCGGGGATGACTAGCATGGCAAACTTTGCCGGGCCCACATGGCGAGAGAGCCGCTCTGCCAGCTGATCGACCTCGCGTTCGAAGCGCGGCGAGACATCGTGGATCGCGACCAGAAGACGGCGACCGGGCAGGCGGCGCTTGTCAGCCGGGGAAGGGTGCGTGGCCGTGGTCATGCGCGGGCCGCTACCATCTTATGCTGCGCTGCGGCAAGGCTTGGTGGCCATGCGGAATCGGGCTTCCTTACGTCGGGCTCTATCACTGCGGCAATCGGTAGGCGGCATGCTGACATGGCTGCGATGAACTCCGGCCCCGGCCTATCTGCGATCTCCTACAAGACGGTATGCCGCCAAACTATGGCGGTGCGATGACGAACCCCTGCCTTGCGACGGACGGGCGCAGTGCTGCGATGAACACCGCGCCGCGCGGTCTGTTTCAGGCTGGCGAAAATGGCGCGCGCTTTGTCGCGAGGCTATTGTCTACAAATAAAGTTGAATAATCGTGGATCCTGTCGGGACGTGCACCGGGTCGACCGGCCATTCCCTCTTCGGAGACGTGTTATGGCTCGCAATTTCAAAAACTTGAATGAATCCCCCAGCCCCGTTATACTGACCGTTCCTGGTTTTGGAACCAGCGGCCCCGGCCACTGGCAGACCGCTTGGGAGGCCAGCCTGCCCGGCTGCCGCCGCGTCAATCTGGGCCTATGGGACGACCCGCACCGCAACACCTGGGTGAACAAGCTGGGTCTCGCGATCCGGCGCGCGGAAGGCCCGGTGATCCTCGCCGCACACAGCCTTGGCTGCATGGCGGTGGCATGGTGGGCGGAGTATGAGCAATCAGCCGGTTCGTTGCAACATGGCGCCGCCGATGGTGGAAATGTGATCGGCGCGCTGCTGGTCGCGCCGCCCGATGTGGAGGACCAGCCGCGCGACCGGCGCTTGACCCGCTTTGCACCGGTTCCGGCTTCGCCGCTGCCGTTCCCCACGATCCTGGTCGCTAGCCGCAACGATGCCTATCTGACGATGGTGCAGGCCCGCCGCGTGGCCAGTGGCTGGGGTTCGCGGCTCGCCGATGCAGGGGAGGCGGGGCACATCAATGCGCAGTCGCAGCTAGGCGACTGGGCATTCGGGCGTCTGCTGCTCAACACCTTGTTGCCAGAGCCGCTTCCGGTTGCGCAGGAAATCCCGCGCGCATTGCCCTCCATCCGTCAGGAGAGTGTGCTACCCTGGCAGGCCGCCTGATCCGCCTCCGGGCCTGCCGTCCCCTAAAGGCGCAGCGGCGGGTCCGGCTTCAGGGGCGGCGCGGTCGATCCGCAATCCCGTCGGTAGTGCGGCTTCCTTGCCCTGATGCCAGACAAACCCAGCTGTAGCCGGATCTTCCCAGCGCGCGGCATCCATCGGCGCGCCGTCCAGCGCGGTCCATGCGCCGTCTTGCGGAAACTGGCTAAGATCGCGCGCCGCGCGCCATGCCGCCAGAGCGGCGACATAGTCCTCCAGCGCGCGGTCGCGGTTGTCCCAGTCGACCCATGTCACGGGATTGTCCTGTGCATAGGCATTGTTGTTGCCGTGCTGGCTGCGGCCGAATTCATCACCTGCGGACAGCTGGATCGTGCCGGTGCTGACAAACAGCGTGCCCAGCATCGCGCGGGCGAGGGCTGCGCGGCGGGCGTGGATCGCGGGGTCGGCCGCCGGGCCTTCCGCGCCGTTGTTCCAGCTGAAGTTTTCGCCATGCCCGTCGCGATTGTCCTCGCCGTTGGCGTGGTTGCGCCGTTCGTTGTAGGCAAGCGTATCGGCGAGCGTGAAACCATCGTGCGCGGCCAGGAAATTGACCGAACGGCAGTCCTTGCCGAAGATGTCCGCTGAACCCGCAATCCGCGTCGCCAGTGTGCCGACACCGCAGTCTCCGCGCCAGAAGCGGCGCACATCGTCGCGGTAGCGGTCGTTCCATTCCAGCCAGGATTCGGGAAACCGGCCAAGCTGATAGCCGCCGGGGCCGATATCCCAAGGCTCGGCGATCAGCACGCGGTCGGCGAGCCACGGATCGGCAGCGATCTCGGCAAAGATCGGCGCATCTGCTGCAAAGCCCGGCCCGCGCGCGATCACGGGGGCGAGGTCGAAGCGGAAGCCGTCCACCCCGCAGTGGCGCACGAAGTGGCGCAAGCTCTCGAGCACCAGCCTGCGCAGCGCCGGACCCGCGAAATCGAGCGTATTGCCGCAGCCGGTGTCATTGATCAGGCTGCCATCGGCGTTGTGGGCATAAGCGGCATTATCCAGCCCGCGAAAGCTGAGGACGGGGCCGAGCACATCGCTCTCGCCAGTGTGGTTGAACACCAGATCAAGGATCACCCCAATCCCGCGCGCGTGGAGCGCGGCCACTGTCTCGCGCAGTTCTGCAACCCCGCCGGGGCAGAGGCGTGGATCGAGCGCCATGGGCACCACCGGATTGTAGCCCCAGGCATTACCAAGGCCGAGCGGGGGCAGGTGCCGCTCATCGATCCAGGCGGTGATCGGCATCAATTCGATCGCGCTGACGTGGAGCTTTTCAAGATGTGCCAGCACGGCGGGATGGGCCAACGCCGCCACCGTGCCGCGCCGCGCTGTGGGGACAGTGGGGTGCAGCATGGTGAGCCCGCGCACGTTTGCCTCGTAAATCAGCCCGCCGCGCCGGAAGCGCGGGGCGGCGCGCGGCATATCAGGCAGCGCACCCGGCACGACCGCGCGCGGCACCAGCGCGGCGGTATCTGCGCCGTATTCTGAAAGCGCGGGGCTGTAAGTGAAGGGCCGGTCCAGTTCCACCGCGCGCGGATCGACCAGCAGCTTGGCCGGATCGAACCATAGACCTTGCTCGGGCGCCCACACGCCGTGCGCGCGCAGGCCATAGCAGGTGCCCGGGGGCGGGGCCTCCGCCACCCACTCTTCACCCTGCCGGACCATCGGCACGCGGGTTTCGGCATCGCCCTCGAACAGGCAGAGCGTGACTTCCTCGGCGCGCGGGGCGCGCACCGATATCTGGCTCATGTAATCACATCGGGCGCGCTGCGACCGGTGCGAGCGGCAATGCCCGCAATGCCCTCGGCAGCGCCGATCAGATCGCCCAGCATCGCATCGGTGTCGGCATCCAGCGTGCCGCCCGCCGGCTCGTAGCGCTCCAGATAGAGCCGCAGGGTCGCCCCTTCGGTCCCCGTGCCCGAAAGCCTGAGCACCACGCGCGAGCCGCCTTCGAACAGCACGCGCAGGCCCTGGTTGGCGCTGGCCGAACCATCGACGGGATCGACATAGGAGAAGCTGTCCGCCTTCTCCACGACCAGCGGCCCGAAGGCCTTGCCGGGCAGCACAGGGAACGAAGCCTCTAGCGCCGCCATCAGCGCCTCGGCCTGCTCTTTGGGCAGTGCCTCGTAATCATGCCGCGCATAGTAGTTGCGGCCATAGGTCGCCCAGTGCGCGCGGGCGATGGCCTCCATGCTCTCGCCCCGCACGGCAAGCACATTGAGCCAGAGCAGCACCGCCCAGACCCCGTCTTTCTCGCGCACGTGGTCAGAGCCGGTGCCGGCGCTTTCCTCGCCGCAGATCGTCGCTTTGCCGGCATCGAGCAAGGTGCCGAAGAACTTCCACCCTGTCGGCGTTTCGAAGCAGGGAATGCCCAGCGCTTCGGCCACCCGGTCTGCCGCCGCGCTGGTTGGCATGGAGCGGGCGATCCCGGTCAGCCCCTTGGCATAGCCCGGCGCGAGATGCGCATTGGCCGCCAGCATGGCGAGGCTGTCTGATGGGGTGATGAAGATGCCCTTGCCCACGATCAGGTTGCGATCTCCATCCCCGTCCGAAGCCGCGCCGAAGGCCGGGGCATCGGGGGAGAACATGAGATCGAACAGCACTTTGGCGTGGACGCGGTTGGGATCGGGGTGATGCCCGGCGAAATCCTCCATCGGCACGCCGTTGTGCACCGTACCGGGGCGGAACCCAAGCCTTCTTTCCAGCACTTCGGTGGCATAAGGCCCGGTCACCGCATGCATTGCATCGAACGCCATGGTGAGGCCATTCGCCACCGCGCTGCGGATCGCGGGGAAATCGAACAGCGTTTCCATCAGGTCCGCCCAATCGGCGACGGAATCGATCACTTCGACCGTCATTTCCGCCACGCTTTGCGAGCCGAGCACATCCAGATCGACATCGGGCGTGTCCACCGTCAGCCAGCGGTCGATGGTCCTGGTGCGCGCGTAGATTGCGTCAGTGATCGCCTCGGGCGCAGGGCCGCCGTTGGCGATGTTGTACTTGATGCCGAAGTCCTCGTCCGGCCCGCCGGGGTTGTGGCTTGCCGAAAGGATCAGCCCGCCGCTCGCGCCATACTTGCGGATCACGTGACTGGCGGCTGGCGTGGAAAGAATGCCGCCTTGCCCCACCAGCACGCGGCCGTAGCCGTTCGCCGCGGCAAGACGGATTGCGGCCTGGATCACGGTGCGGTTGTGATAGCGTCCGTCACCGCCGATCACGAGCGTCGAGCCCGGTTCCGGCAGGACGGCATCGAACACCGACTGGATGAAGTTTTCCGCGTAGTTCGGCTGCGCAAAGACGCGGACCTTCTTGCGCAGGCCCGATGTGCCCGGCCTCTGATCGGTGAACGGTGTGCTGGAAATTGTCTGGATCATGATGCTTCCACAAGTCGGGCATAGAGATCGGCATAGGCCTGACCGCTGCATTCCCACGCGAAATCAGCCTTCATTCCCGCGCGCTGCAGGCCGCGCCACGTCTCGCGCTGGCCAAACAGCCCGACCGTGCGGGTGATCGCATCGGCGAGCGTATTATAGCGCACACCGTCGAACTGGACACCCGTTGCCACGCCGGCCAGCCGTGCGGCAAGATTGACATCTATCACCGTATCGGCAAGCCCTCCGGTGCGGCTAACAACGGGCACGCAGCCATAGGCAAGGCCATAGAGCTGGGTTAGGCCGCAAGGCTCGAACCGGCTGGGCACGAGGATCGAATCGCCTCCGCCAAGCATGCGGTGCGAGAGCGCCTCGTCATAGCCAATCCGCACGGCAATCCGCCCGGGATGGCGGGCGGCGGCGGCGTGGAAGCCGCTCTCCAGCGCCGCATCGCCCGAACCGAGCAGTGCCAGCCGCCCGCCGATGCCGACGAGGTGGTCCGCCGCCTCCAGCAGCACGTCCATGCCCTTCTGCCAGGTCAGGCGGCTGATCACTACGAACAACGGGCCGCTGCCAGCCTGAAGGCCGAACTCCGCCTCCAGCGCCAGCGTATTGGCTGCGCGGCGCGCGAGGGTCTTGATGGTGTAGGTTGCCGGCAGGGCGGGATCGGCGGCGGGGTTCCATACTACTGGATCGATGCCATTGACGATGCCGCTCACATCCGCCTCACGCCCGCGGATCAGGCCTTCAAGACCCATGCCGAAGCCCGGCTCGCGGATCTCGCGTGCATAAGTCGGGCTGACGGTGGTGACCCTGCTGGCGGCGGCCAGCCCGGCTTTGAGGAAACTGACCCCGCCGTGATACTCCACCCCGTCGATCGCGAAGGCATGGGGCGGCAGATCGAGGCCTGCGAACACATCGGCGCCGTAGTGGCCCTGAAACGCCATGTTGTGGATCGTGATGACCGAGGGCGGAGTGCTGCCGGTGGGGGCAAAGCGCAAATAGGCCAGCGTCATAGCAGCCTGCCAATCGTGCGCGTGGACGAGATCGAAGGTGAGGCCTTTCACCGCGCCGCCCGCCACATCTGCCGCCGCGCGGCCGAAGGCGGCAAAGCGCTTCCAGTTGTCGCGCCAGTCGCGCCCGGTGGCATCGCCGTAAGGCCCGCCATCGCGCGCGAAGAGCCCCGGCGCATCAAGCACAAGCAGCGGATGATCGCTCAGCTTGCCTGCCAGCAGCCGCGCCGGTTCGCCCAGCAGGCTCTCCCACTTGTGCAAGACCTTCGGCTTCTTGCCGAGCGCCGCCAGTACCGCGGGATAACCCGGCAGCAGCGTGGTAAGCTCCACGCCGTTCGGCGCGAGCGCGCCCGGTAGCGCGCCCACCACATCGGCCAGCCCGCCGGTCTTGACCAGCGGCACGGCCTCCGAAGCGACGGACAGGACCTTCAGGGTCATTTCAGCCGCTCGATCATCGCCCGGTTGATCAGGCACACGCCGTTCTCGGTGCGGCGGAAGCGCTTGGCATCGAGCACCGGGTCTTCGCCCACCACCAGGCCTTCGGGAATGCGCACACCGGAATCGAGGATCACGCGGGAGAGCCGCGCGCCGCGCCCGATGTTGCAATAGGGCAGGATCACGCCTTCATCGACGCTGGAGAACGAGCCCATCTTGACCCCGGTGAACAGGAGGCTGCGCTTGGCCCGCGCGCCCGAGACGATGCAATCCTGCGAGATAAGCGAGGAAATCGCCATGCCGCGCCGCCCATCCTGATCGTGGACGAACTTGGCCGGGGCCGCCACCACCTGGTCGGTCCAGATCGGCCAGTCACGGTCGTACATGTTGAGCTTGGGGACTACGTCGGTCAGATCGAGGTTGGCCTCGAAATAGGCATCCACGGTGCCGACATCGCGCCAGTATTCGCCGATTTCCTCGGCCGCGCGGATGCAACTGTCGGTAAAGCGGTGCGCCACCGCCTTGCCGTGCTCGACGATGTAGGGGATGATGTCCTTGCCGAAATCGCGCGTGGAATTGGGGTCCTCGGCATCGCGGCGCAGCTGTTCGAACAGGAACTTGGTGTCGAACACATAGATGCCCATCGAGGCGAGCGAATTGTCCGGGGCGCCGGGGATGGAAGGCGGAATCTCAGGCTTCTCGACGAAATCGGTGATCACGCTGTTTGCGTCCACCGCCATCACACCAAAGCCCTTGGCCTCTTCGCATGGCACCACAAGGCAGCCGATCGTCACGTCCGCGCCGGTCTGCACATGCTGCTGGAGCATGAGCTCGTAGTCCATCTTGTAGATATGATCGCCTGCAAGGATGACCATGTATTTCGGTGCGTGGCTCTCGATGATGTCGATGTTTTGGAACACCGCATCGGCCGTGCCTTCATACCAGTGCGCTTCCGAAATGCGCTGCGAGGCGGGCAGGATATCAAAGCTCTCGTTGCGTTCGGGGCGCATGAAGTTCCATGCGCGCTGCATGTGGCGGATAAGCGAATGCGCCTTGTACTGCGTGGCTACGCCGATGCGGCGAATGCCCGAATTGATCGCGTTCGAAAGCGCGAAGTCGATGATCCGGCTGACGCCGCCGAAATAGACCGCTGGCTTGGCGCGGTTGTCGGTAAGTTCCCACAGGCGGCTGCCGCGCCCTCCTGCCAGAACATAGGCCATCGCATCGCGCGCCAGTGGCTGCCCGTATGTCTTTCTCATGCCCTCTCTCCGCCCATTTTGTGTCTTCAGTGCCCTTCGAACACGAACATCAGCGTGGCCAGTGGCGGCAGCACGACCATTGCCGCACGGTCCTTCGCCTCAATCTGCCCCAGATTGCCTTGGCCCGATCCGCCATACACGCTAGCGTCACTGTTCAGCGCCTCGCGCCACACACCATCATGCGGCATGGGCAGGCGATAGTGCGTGTGGAGGGTGGGCGTCATGTTGCTGACGACCACCACGGTCGCCGCGTCCGGAGCGTCCCGCCGCCAAGCGAAGACCGAGGCCAGCGCATCATCCACCACCAGCCAGCCGAACCCTTCTGGCTCGCAATCCCGCGCGTGGAGTGCGGGCAGTGTGCGGTAGGCGGTGTTGAGATCGCGCACCCAGCGCTGAACACCCGCGTGCTGGGGTAGATCGAGCTGCTCCCAGTCAAGCCCGCGCACTTCGCTCCATTCGTGCCCTTGCGCAAACTCCTGCCCCATGAACAGCAGCTTCTTGCCCGGATAGCCCCACATCAGCCCATAATAGGCCCGCAAGTTTGCAAATTTTTGCCAGGGGTCGCCGCTCATCTTGCCCAGCAGCGAGCCTTTGCCGTGGACCACCTCGTCATGGCTCAACGGCAGGACGAAGTTCTCGCTGAAGGCATACATCAGGCCGAAGGTTATCTCGTCATGATGGTGGCGGCGATGCACGGGATCGCGTGCCATATAGGCTAGCGTATCGTGCATGAAACCCATGTTCCACTTGAAGCCGAAGCCGAGCCCGCCGCGTGCGGGGCCTGCAGCATCGGTGGGCAAGGTGACGCCGGGCCAGCTGGTCGATTCCTCTGCCACGGTGATGAAACCGGCATGGCTGGCATAGACCGCGCGGTTCATCGCCTGCAGAAATTCCACCGCTTCCCAGTTCTCGCGGCCGCCTTCGGCATTGGGGATCCATTCTCCAGCCTCGCGCGAGTAATCCCGGTAGAGCATTGAGGCGACCGCATCGACGCGCAAGCCGTCGACGTGGTAACGTTCGGCCCAGAACAGCGCGTTGTTGACCAGGAAACTCGCAACTTCGCGGCGCCCGAAATTGTAGATCGCGGTCTGCCAATCGGGATGGAAGCCAAGGCGCGGATCGGCGTGTTCATAGAGGTGTGTGCCGTCGAACTGCGCAAGGCCGTGGGTGTCGACCGGGAAATGCGCCGGCACCCAATCGATTAGCACGCAGATCCCGGCGCGGTGCGCACCGTCGACGAAGCGGGCAAAGCCCTCGGGTTCGCCGAAACGGGCGGAAGGGGCGAAAAGGCCGGTGGTCTGATAGCCCCAGCTCGGGTCATAGGGATGCTCGGAGACGGGCAGGAATTCGATATGGGTGAAGCCCATGTCGACGACATAGGGGATCAGCCGGTCGGCTAGTTCGTCCCATGAATAGAACTCACGGGCCTCGGGTTTCTGCCATGAGCCGGGGTGAACTTCATAAATCGCGATCGGCTCACGCCGCGCGTCCGTGCTGGCCCAGTGCGCGCGGTGCGCAGTATCGCCCCAGACATGCGCATCCGGCGCGGCGACCACGCTGGCTGTCGCGGGGCGCAGTTCGGAACGGAAGGCGAATGGATCGGCCTTCAAGGGCCGGACCACACCGCCGGGGCCGATGATCCGGTACTTGTAGGCGCAGCCTGGCGTGATATCGGGCACGAACACTTCCCAAGCGCCAATGTCGGCGCGGCGGCGCATGGGATGGCGCGCGGCGTCCCAATCGTTGAAATCGCCGACGACCGAAGCCAGCTCGGCATTGGGCGCCCAGACCGCGAAGTGCACCCCCTGCGCGCCTTCATGATCAATCAGATGCGCGCCGAACTTGTCAAACAGACGCAGGTGCGTGCCTTCGTTGATCAGGAAATCGTCGGTCGGCCCCAGCACAGGGCCGAACGAATAGGCATCGGTCACCCACCATTCGTGGCCCGCCGCCGTGCAGCGGTATTTCACCGGCTGGCGCGGCCCCTTGACCAAGCCTTCGAACAATCCGCGCGGGTTGACCCGCGTCAATCTGCCCAGCGCTTTGCCGCCAAGCGAATGCGCATCCGCCGTCTCCGCCCCCTGCAGAACAGCGCGGGCAAACGCGCCCTCTGGTCCCTCATGGATGCCAAGCAGCGCAAACGGATCGGCATGCGTCCCCGCGAGCAAAGCTTCGAGGGCGCTCTGGGATGGTTTCATGAGGCCGGGTTCATGATGTCGGACTGGCTCCCCAGATATCGCGGGCATATTCGCTGATCGTGCGGTCGGAAGAGAACCAGCCGACATTGGCGATGTTGCGGATTGCCTTGGCACGCCATCCGGCCTGGTCTTGCCACAAGCGGTCCACATGGCGCTGCGCCGCGTGATAGGCATCGAAATCGGCGGCGACCATGAACCAGTCGCTGTCGTAGATCCCGCCCATTAGGCCTTCATAGCGGTGCGGATCATCGGGCGAGAACACGCCTGTGGCGATGGCCGAGATCGCCTGCTGCAATTCCCGTGAGCCCTCGATCATGGCACGCGGATTATAGCCGCCCGCGCGCTGCGCTGCGACTTCGTCAGCGGTCAGGCCGAAGATCACGATATTGTCGTCGCCCACGCGGTCCTTGATCTCAACATTTGCGCCATCAAGCGTGCCGATCGTGAGCGCGCCGTTGAGCGCGAACTTCATGTTGCCCGTGCCCGAGGCCTCCATGCCCGCAGTGCTGATCTGCTCGGAAAGATCTGCGGCAGGAATGATCCGCTCAGCCTTCGAGACATTGTAATTGGGCATGAAAACGACCTTGAGCAGTCCGCCTACCGAAGGATCAGCATTCACACGCCGCGCAATGTCGCTCGCCAGTTTGATGATGAGTTTGGCGTTGTGATAGCTCGACGCTGCCTTGCCGCCGAAGATCTTCACGCGCGGCACCCAGTCGCGCTCAGGATGGCTGCGGATCTGGTCGTAGAGCGCGACCGTCTCGATCAGGTTGAGCAGCTGGCGCTTGTATTCGTGGATGCGCTTGATCTGCACATCGAACAGCGCATCGGGATCGAGCCGCACGCCTTGCGTTTTGCGCACATAGTTCGCCAGCGCGACCTTGTTGGCGCGCTTCACCTCGGCAATCCGCTCGCCGAACGCGGCGTCATCCGCGAAGGCGGCCAGCTCGGACAGCTGCTCTGCATCATCGAGGAACGCCGGCCCGATGGCATCGGTGATCACGCTGACGAGCCCGGGATTGCATTGTTGCAACCAGCGGCGCGGGGTGACACCGTTGGTCTTGTTGTTGATCCGTGTCGGGTACAGCGCGTGAAGGTCTGAAAAGACTGTCGATTTCATCAGATCGGTGTGGAGCGCGGCGACCCCGTTCACGCTGTGTGCGCCGACGAATGCCAGATTGGCCATGCGTACCCGGCGTTCGCCGCCTTCGTCGATCAGGCTGATTGACGAAATCGCGCGGCTGTCCAAACCGGCCTTGCGGGCTTCGCGCAGCACCCGGCTGTTGATCGCGTAGATGATCTGCATGTGGCGCGGCAGCAGTCGCTCGAACAGCGGCAGCGGCCAGGATTCCAGCGCCTCGGGCAGCAGGGTGTGGTTGGTATAGCCCACGGTGCGGCGGGTGATGTCCCAAGCCTCGTTGAACTCTACGCCATGGACATCTACCAGCAGCCGCATGATCTCCGCAACCGCAACCGCAGGGTGCGTGTCGTTGAGCTGGATCGCGGCTTTCTCGGGCAAGTTGGTGAGATCTGGATTGGTCTGGAGGTGTCGGCGCACGATGTCCTGGATCGACGCCGACGTGAAGAAATACTCCTGCCGCAGTCTGAGTTCTTGGCCCGCCAAGCTGGAATCCGCCGGATAGAGCACGCGCACAAGGCTTTCGGCGCGCACTTCTTCGGCCAGCGCGCCGGTGTAGTCGCCCGCGTTGAAGGCCTCGAGCCGGATCGGATCGAGCGCGCTGGCAGTCCACAGCCGGAGCGTGTTGACCCGCTTGCCGCGCCAGCCGACCACGGGCGTATCGACTGCGCTGGCTTCAACCTGCTCGGCCGGAATCCACGCCACGCCGTCGCCTTGATCGACCACTTCGCCGCCGAAGCCGATGCGGTAGGCGCTTTCGCGGCGGTCGAATTCCCAGGGGTTGCCGTGGCTCAGCCAGGTTTCGGGAAGCTCGACCTGCCAGCCATCGTCGATGCGCTGGCGGAACATGCCGTTCACATAGCGGATGCCGTAGCCGTACGCCGGGATATCGAGGCTGGCGAGGCTTTCCATGAAACAGGCCGCCAGCCGCCCGAGCCCGCCATTGCCAAGCGCCGCATCCGGTTCCAGATCCTCGATCGCGGCAAGATCGAAGCCATAGCTGCGCAGCGCCTTTTCCATCTCGCGCGTCAGCCCCATGTTCGACAGCGCATCGCGCAGCAGGCGGCCGATCAGGAATTCGAGGCTGAGGTAATAGACCCGCTTGCCCGCCGCTTTATACGTGCGGTGGGTCGATTCCATCCACTGGTCGATGATCTTGTCGCGCAGCGCGAGCACGGTGGCGGTGAACCAGTCGTGCGGCGTGGCGGAATGCACATCTTTGCCCACGCGGTGGTGCAGCACATCGAGGATATGGGCGTCCATAGCGGCGGACGGGGCAGCCGTTTTGGCTGGCGGGTCTGCCAGTGCCTTATCTGGATTGTCGAGGCGCACGGATTACACTCCACTTGCTGGGCGCGCGGGCGAGGGCGAATTTGCCGCTCCGCCGCCTACACACCTGAACTTCTCCGGCCTCTCCCGGCTCGCGAACTGCCAGCCTAAGCCACTCCCGGCGGCTGCGGCAAGCGGCCACTGGCGCTTTGTCGGAAGGCGATCTCAGGTATTTTAAGCAAATATATGATATTATTATGATATTGGAAGGCGTCGCAAATGACGGCGAATGTTGAATACGATTGCAGCGTCCGGTCGCTCGATAGGATCAAGCAGTTGCACGTGCGGGCGCAAGCTGCATGACGACTGCAGCATAAGGGCCACTCGACGGCGCGTACATCGAGCGGCTAGACTCGTCGGCGGGAGGACAACCGCAGATGAGCCAGACACCAACGATGTGCGCGCTTGAGGTGCAGGCGCTCGCCCCTGATCTTGCGGGCCTCGCGCTGACCAAGCGGCCCATGCCGAATGCGGGGCCGGGGCAGGCCTTGGTGCGGATCGAGGCGGCGGCGCTGGGCTTTCCCGATCTGCTGATGACCGAGGGGCTCTATCAGGCGAAGCCCGCACTGCCGTTCGTGCCCGGCATGGAAGCCGCAGGCGAAGTAATCGCGGCGGGCGAGGGCAGCCGCTGGAAGCCGGGCGAACGCGTGATTGTCGCCACCATGACCGGCGCGGCAGTGCAATATGGTGCCTTTGCTGACGCAGCCCTGCTGCCGCTGCCCGGTGCGATGTCCTATGCCGAAGGCGCGGCCCTCCGTGCCGCCTATATCACCGCGTGGACGGCCATAGCCCGCATTGGCCGGGCCGAGGCGGGCGAGACCCTCGTGGTGCATGGCGCTGCGGGCGGCGTGGGGCTGGCGGCGGTCGATCTGGGCAGGGCGCTGGGGCTCAAGGTCATCGCGGTAGCCTCAAGCGCCGAGAAGCGCGAGGCGATTGCCCGGCTCTATGCGCCGGGTCATGTGCTAGCTGGTCCCACGGGCTTGCGCGAGCAGATACTGGCGCTGACGAGCGGGCGCGGGGCCGATTTGGTCTATGATCCCGTCGGCGGCGACATGTTCGACGAGGCGTGCCGCTACACTGCGTTCGGCGGCCGCCTGCTGGTCATCGGCTT
>CANEVG010000035.1 GCA_947442095.1 Sphingomonadaceae bacterium | reverse complement strand
GCGGGCGCGGGCGCGGGCGCACGGCCAGCGTGCCAGCCCTCAAACCCGCCCCTCGATCGCGTCCCAGATCATCCCCGCCGTATCGGTGCCGTTGAACCGGTCGATTGCCACAATCCCAGTGGGCGAAGTCACATTGATCTCGGTCAGCCACTTGCCGCCAATCACGTCGATGCCGACGAAGATCAGCCCCAACCGCTTGAGTTCCGGCCCCATCGCGGCGCAGATTTCCTGCTCCTCAAGCGTAAGCGCGGTCTTTTCGGCATAGCCGCCGACGGCAAGGTTGGAGCGGAACTCGCCCTCCCCCGGCTTGCGGTTGATCGCGCCCGCCACTTCGCCGTCAACCAGCACGATGCGCTTATCGCCCTCGCTCACTTCGGGAAGGAAGGCCTGTACCATGTGCGGTTCGGGCCAGGTCTGGTTGAACACTTCCAGCAGCGCGCCGAGGTTCTCGCCCTCTTCCGAAACGCGGAAGATCGCCTTGCCGCCGTTGCCGTGGATCGGCTTGATCACGATCGCGCCGTGTCGCTTCTGGAACTCGCGCACTTCCTCAACCGAACGCGTAACCAATGTTGGCGGCATGAACCGCCGGTAATCAAGCACCATGACCTTCTCGGGCGCATTGCGCACGCTGCGCGGGTTGTTGACCACCAGGGTCTCGCGCTCGATCCGCTCGAGCAGGTGCGTCGCGGTGATATAGCCCATGTGGAACGGGGGGTCCTGCCGCATCAGCACGACGTCGATATCGCGCCCCAGATCGAGCCGCCGCGCTTCGCCCGCCTTGTAGTGATCCCCTGGCTCATGCTGCACCGTGACGGGCACCGCGCGCGCCGTCAGCCGGTCGTTCTCGCCTAGCGAGAGCGCGCCGACGTCGTAATGGTAAAGCTCATGCCCCCGCTCTTGCGCAGCCAGCATCAGCGCGAACGAGCTATCGCCGTTGATGTTGATCGAATGCAGCGGGTCCATCTGGACGGCAACGCGAAGGGTCATGACAGGAAGATCCGTTAGGTTTGGAATGAGGGGTTACCCGCAGCAGCGCCTTAATGCGGTTTGCCCCACCTTGCGACCACAAACAGGTCGTGATCGGATGGCACCCGCTGCCCGGCACCGATTTCACTCGAAAGGACAAGACCACATGCGCAAGACCATCACCGCCATTGCCGCCACCGCCGCTATGCTCAGCTTCACTGCCACCGCTTCGGCGAACCCGGAAAAGCACCCGACCGAGCATCCGAAGGACGGCGAGCACAAGGGTGACCACAAGGGTGACCACAAGGACGGCCACGAAGGCGATCACAAGGACGGTGAGCACAAGGATAGCCACCCCAAGCACTGAGTTGTGAGGTTACGCGCCGGGTTGCTGTGCATTGGCGATCCGGCGCGGCCAGGTGCCGGGCGCGGCGAGGATCACATCGATCTGCACGTCGTCGCCCGGACCGGCATAGCGCGGGGCCAAGGCCTCTGCCGCCCGCGCCGCGCGCCGCAATCACCGCGCATCGATCGCCTGATCCAGCGCTGCCGCGCTCGCGCGCCACTTGACCTCGACAAATGCGGCCGTGCGCGCCTTGCGCGTCACAAGGTCCGCCTCGGCTGCGCCCGCAAGCTGCCACTTTGCGACTATGCGCCAGCCGCCGAGGCGCAAGTGCCACGCTGCAATTGTCTCGCCGCGCCGGCCCTGCCGTTCGGCTTCCTGACGGCTCAGCCCTTGAGCTCCATCACCCGCGCATAGAGCGACTTGCGGTCCATCCCATGCTTCTTGGCAACCAGCGCCGCCGCTTTCGAGGCCGGGAGTTCGCTGATTGCTGCCAGCAATTCTGCGTCGATATCCGCCTCGCCCGGCTTCTCCGCGGCGCCCGGCGGCCCGGCTAGCAGCACGATCTCTCCGCGTGGCGGATGCGCGGTGTAGTGCGCGGCCAGTTCCTCTGCGCTGCCGGTGCGGCATTCCTCGTGGAGCTTGGTCAGTTCGCGCGCCACGGCGATCTCGCGCCCCGGCAGCAGCCGCACCATGGCCTCCAGCGAGGCAACCAGCCTCGGCCCGGTATCGTAGAACACAAGCGTCGCGGGTACAGCCGCCAGCTCTGCCAGCATATCGCCCCGTGCCTTGTCCTTGCCCGGCAGGAAGCCTGCGAACAGGAACCTGTCCGTCGGCAGGCCTGCCAGCGTCAGCGCTGCGATCAGCGCGCTTGGACCGGGGATCGTCGTCACCGCAATGCCGCGCTCCCGCGCCTCGCGGACCAGCCGATAGCCGGGGTCCGAGATCAGCGGCGTGCCCGCATCAGAAACCAGCGCGACAGGCTGCGTCATCATCTCGCCCAGCAGCTTTTCGCGCGAGGCATCGCTGGCATGATCGTCATAGCGGCGCATTGGCCGCTTGAGCCCAAGATGATACAACAATTTACCTGTGACCCGGGTATCCTCGCAGGCAATAACCACACATCCCGAAAGTACTTCGATTGCTCGCCGGGTGACGTCACCAAGATTGCCAATTGGCGTGGCGACAATATAGAGGCCGGGTTGAAGCAGGGGCGTATCCATACGCCGTCCAATGGACCGGGTATGAGGGAGCGGCAAGTCAATGATGATAGGTAACAAGGCTGGAACGGCCAACGTGACGCGGCGCTTTGCAGTCGGCGCGGCGCTGGCGCTGCTCGCCGGATGCACCGTGATCCCCAAGCCCGTCGCTCCGCCGGCACCGCCGCCGGTCGAAGCGCAGCCCGATGCCAATGTGCTGCCGACCGACGCCGACCGCCACCGCGTCGCGCTGCTGGTGCCGATGAGCGGCGCCAACGCCTCGGTAGGCCAGGCGATCGCCAATGCCACGACCATGGCGCTGCTCGATACCAATGCGCAGAACATCCGCATCACGACGTATGATACCGCCGCAGGCGCAGGCCTTGCCGCCAACAAGGCGATCCTTGATGGCAACCGCCTGATCCTCGGGCCGCTGCTCGCCGAAGAGGTCATCGCGGTTGCCAGCGTGGCGCGGCCCGCCAAAGTGCCGATGATCACCTATTCGAACGACAGCACCGTGGCGGACCGCGACGTGTTCGTGCTCGGGCAAGTGCCGGGACAGGCGATATCGCGCGTGATCGGCTTTGCACAGAGCAAGGGCGTGAAGTCAGTCGGTGCGATCATCCCGGCTGGCGCTTACGGCCAGCGCGTCTCATCCGCGCTTACCGTTGCGGCGCGCGCGCTGGGCGTTTCGATCACCGGGATCGAGGCCTATGACCGCTCCAATACTTCGGTCACCAGCGCCGTGCGCCGCCTTCTCGCAAAAGGCCCGGTCGATGCACTGCTGATCGGCGACAGCGGCCGCATCGCGCTGATGGCTGCGCCCGCGGCGTCGGGCTCGCGTCTCATCGGCACCGAACTTTGGAATGGCGATGCCTCCATCGCGAAGAGCGCGGCGATGCGCGGCAGCTGGTTCGCCGCCGTATCCGACAAGCGCTTCGGCCAGTTCGAGCAGTCCTACCGCACGCGCTTTGGCGCCGCGCCCTCACGCCTTGCCACGCTGGGCTACGATTCGGTGCTGCTCACGCTCAATGTTGCGCGCGGCTGGAAGCCGGGCACGCTATTCCCCACCGCCAAGCTCTACGGCCGCGACGGGTTCATCGGGCTCGACGGCGTGTTCCGCTTCGAAGCCAATGGCGTCGCCGAACGCGCGATGGAAGTGCGCGAAGTGGACGCGGGCACGTTCCTCACTGCCAGCCCGGCCCCGGCGAAGTTTAATCCCTGATACACTGACGCTTCTTGCCCCTGCGCCGTTCGGAGAAGGCCAGGTGGGCTTAGATTGGGCCTTCGGGCAAGGCTCTTCCCACGCGCAGCCCCACAAATCCCGGGATAAGCACCACCCCCCCATTGCCGCTGGATTCGCGCGCGTTCTATAGCCGGTTCCATGGCCGATGATCTGTTTGACAAGCTGCCATCGCGCAGCGCCGACGAAAGCTATGACAGCAGCGCGATCGAAGTGCTGGAAGGGCTCGAGCCCGTCCGCCGCCGCCCCGGCATGTACATCGGCGGGATCGACGAGCGCGCACTGCACCACCTTGGCGCCGAGGTGCTCGACAACGCGATGGACGAAGCCGTCGCCGGCCACGCGAGCCGCATCGAAGTCACATTGGACGAAGGGCCGGAGGGCACCGCCGGCAAGCTGACCATCAGCGACAACGGCCGCGGCATGCCGATCGACGAGCACCCCAAGTATCCGGGCAAGTCCGCGCTCGAGGTCATCCTCACCACGCTCCATTCGGGCGGCAAGTTCTCCGGCAAGGCCTATGCCACCTCGGGCGGCCTCCATGGTGTCGGCATTTCGGTGGTCAATGCGCTTTCGGTGCTGACCCGCGTCGAAGTCGCCCGCAGCAAGGAGCTCTACGCGCAGGAATTCTCGCGCGGGGTGCCCACCGGGCCGCTGCAGCGCATCGGCTCGGTGCCCAATCGGCGCGGCACCACCGTGACCTTCATTCCCGACAGCGAGATCTTCGGGCCTGACGCGCGCTTTAAACCCGCGCGCCTGTTCCGGCTCGCGCGTTCGAAAGCGTACCTCTTCGCAGGCGTGGAAATCCGCTGGAAATGCGCGCCCGCACTCGCCAGCGATGATGTGCCGGCAGAGGCCGTTTTCCAGTTCCCCGGCGGCCTTGCCGATCACCTTGCGGAACAAGTCGCGGGCCGCGAGTGCGTAACTTCCGTGCCGTTTGCCGGAACGCAGGATTTTCCTGCCGGCCCCAATGGCGAACCCATGGGCCGCGCCGAATGGGCCATCGCCTGGCCCTTGTGGTCCGACGGGTCGTATAGCTGGTATTGCAACACCATCCCCACCCCCGATGGCGGCACGCACGAGCAGGGCCTGCGCGCCGCGCTCACCAAGGGCATCCGCACCTTCGGCGAGCTTGTCGGCCAGAAGAAGGCCAAGGACATCGCGCCCGAGGACATGCTGACGGGCAGCGAGATCATGCTCTCGCTGTTCATCCGCGATCCCCAGTTCCAGAGCCAGACCAAAGACCGCCTCACCAGTCCCGAAGCCGCGCGCATGGTGGAAAGCGCGATGCGCGACCACTTCGACCACTTCCTCACCGACAACATGGAACGCGGCAAAGCTCTTCTCGGCGCGGTGATGGAGCGGATGGACGAACGTCTGCGCCGCAAGGCAGAACGCGAAGTCAAGCGCAAGACCGCCACCAACGCGCGCAAGCTGCGCCTCCCCGGGAAGCTCACCGATTGCAGCGGCGAAGGCAGCGGCGAGACCGAACTGTTCATCGTCGAAGGCGATTCGGCAGGCGGCAGCGCCAAGCACGCGCGCGACCGCAAGACGCAGGCGATCCTCCCGATCCGAGGTAAAATCCTCAATGTCGCAAGCGCCACGGCCGACAAGATCCGCGCCAACGCGGAAATCGGTGATCTTGCGCTCGCGCTCGGCTGCGGCATGCGCAAGGACTGCAATCCCGATGTGTTGCGCTACGACCGCATCATCATCATGACCGACGCAGACGTCGACGGCGCGCATATCGCCACCTTGCTGATGACGTTCTTCTTCCAGGAAATGCCGGAGATCGTGCGGCGCGGGCACCTCTACCTCGCGCAGCCGCCGCTCTACCGCCTAACCAGCGGTGCAACCTCGGTCTATGCCAAGGACGACGCGCACCGCGCCGAGCTGGAAGCGACGAAGTTCAAGGGCAAGAAAGTCGAGGTCGGCCGCTTCAAGGGCCTTGGCGAAATGAACCCGCAGCAATTGCGCGAAACCACGATGAACCCCGCCACCCGCAGCCTGATCCGCATCACCCTGCCCCAGGAATACGAAGGCCGCGCCGCAGTGAAAGACCTCGTCGACCGCCTCATGGGCCGCGACCCCGCCGAACGCTTCATGTTCATCCAGAACCGCGCTGGCGAACTCGATCCGGAACTGATCGACGCGTAGAAAATCCTCCGTCACCTCGTCAGGCCACAGGTTGGGTTGCTCACCGGTGCCGCCTCCGGAGTAGCTGTGCAGGAACAGCACGCCAGCGCCTGTGAAAAAGCTCGGGCCGGCCCGCTGCCGGATCAAGGGGCTCAACTTCCGCGCCGGCCGGGGCCAGGATACCAACGCCAGCCTTGATCTGCTGCTCGATCACGAGTTTGCCCGCAGCTTGGGCCAGGAGGGCGTGGCGGCGGTCGTGCGCGCCGGGGGACAGCTCTCAAGCCAGACAATCGCCGGGCAAGATCTTGCGCCGCAGCTGGCGCGGGCGGCCCGCAGCGCAGCTGAAGCGGAAGCCCGGCTCAAGGAAATTGACGCACACAACCCGCGCTGATCGAAGATATCGCCGCCGCCGCCGATCAGGCCAGAAGCATTTCCAAGGTCAGCGTCACCATGGGCGGGATTGACCGCATGATCCAGCAGAACGCCGCGACGGTTGAGGAAAGCGCCGCTGCATCACGCAATCTTTCCGGACAGGCGGCCAACCTTGCGGCCATGGTCGCGCGTTTCCGCGGTCAGGGTATGAGCACCAGCTATACGGCTGCTTACGCCGCACCCGTTCCAGCCAGAACCGAACGCAAAGCGTCCGTGCCGCGCCGCGCGGCGGCTCCGGCTCCCATCGCTGCTCCGGCCAAATCGCCGGCTCCAGCCTCACGCACGTTCGCGGCAACGGCACCCCTCCCCGCCCCTGGCAGCCTCGCGGTCGACCTGAGCGACAACAACTGGTCGGAGGTTTGATCCCCTTACCGATCCGACGGCGCAGCATCTAGTCCGCGCCGCCGCTCCCCGCATCCCCGCGCTTGTCCGCCTTGAAATCGAAGCGGATGCGCACCCAGGTGCCAAGCTGAGGCTTTCCGTCCACCCGCGGCGGGCGCACCAGAAACTGCCAAGCCGCCTGCCGCAGCGCCCGCGCAAGGCCCGATCCGCGGGGGCTTTCATCCATCTCGCGGCAATCTTCGACATGGAAACGCTCCACTGTGCGGCAGGCAATGACCGCCCAATCTCCAGCGTTTCCGGCCCCGCCCGATCTGCCGCGCGCCGCGCTCATATAGGGAGACATTTCGGCTCTGGTCGGCTCGCGGTACCACTCGGCGTTATAAAGCCGCGCTCCGCCTGGGCCTTCGCCTGCCCCTTCCGCATTACCGCCGCCTGCCCCAGCGCCAGAGGCGTTGCCACCGCCGCCCCCCGCCGGCTTGATCTTGCTGATATCGGCCTTGGCCAACTCGTCGCGGTTCATGCGGATGAAGCCTGGCGGCCATTCGACTTGATTTTTTGAAGGCACTACGACGCGCGGCGGCATTTTGGGCGGTGGGGTCGTCACCGTCTGCGTCTCGGGCCGCTGCACGTCCTGTTTGGGCGCAGCTTTGGACTTGTCCTTCTCCGCCGCCGGGGGCGAGAGATTAACCGCGACCAGTTGCCCGCCTTCTTCGCCGCCGAATTCGCCGATCTGGCTCATCGAAACCAGCACGAACACCAGAAACAGCGTGACCAGCACCGCCAGCACGAACGAAACCGCCCGGTCCCGGCGCGACGGTCCATAGCGCGTGCCGCTCACGTCTCGGGATGGAAGCATGGAGCTTCGCCTACACGCGCGCAGCATGGGCGGCAACGCCTCCCAATGTAACAGTGTGTCGGTCTGGCGCGCGCGCCTGACCGTTCATCGCCACTTGTCAGCTTGGGTTTGGCCGCTTATCGCTTAAGCAACCGGTTAAAAGAATGGACAGGACGCCCAATGCGCTTTGAAGGCACCACCAATTATGTCGCCACCAACGATCTCAAGGTCGCAGTCAATGCCGCGGTGCTGCTGCGCCGCCCCCTGCTGGTGAAGGGCGAACCCGGCACCGGCAAGACCGTGCTGGCGCATGAAATCGCCAAGGCCGTCGGCGCGCCGCTGATCGAATGGAACATCAAGTCCACCACCAAGGCCCAGCAAGGCCTCTATGAATACGATGCGGTGGCCCGCCTGCGCGACGGCCAGCTGGGCGACGAGCGCGTCCACGACATTTCGAACTACATCCGCAAGGGCAAGCTCTGGGAAGCCTTCACCGCACCCAAACTGCCCGTGCTGCTGATCGACGAGATCGACAAGGCCGACATCGAGTTCCCGAACGACTTGCTGCAGGAACTCGACCGGATGAGCTTCGACGTCTACGAGACGCATGAGACGATCGCCGCCAAAGAGCGCCCGATCGTCGTTATCACCTCGAACAACGAGAAGGAACTGCCCGACGCCTTCCTGCGCCGCTGCTTCTTCCACTACATCAAATTCCCCGATCGGGCGACGATGCAGTCGATTATCGACGTCCACTTCCCGAACATCCAGAAGACGCTCGTCACCAAGGCGATGGATATCTTTTACGAAGTGCGCGAAGTTCCCGGTCTCAAGAAGAAGCCCAGCACGAGTGAACTGCTCGACTGGCTCAAGCTCCTGCTCAACGAGGACATGCCGCTCGACGTCCTGCAGAACCGCGACCCGACCAAGGCGATCCCGCCCTTGCACGGCGCGCTGCTCAAGAACGAGCAGGACGTGATGCTGTTTGAGCGTCTGGCGTTCATGGCGCGCAGGCCTTCCAACTGATGCCCACGCCCGGCGGATGCCTCTGCGGTGCGGTGCGCTATACCATCGCCGCAGAGCCCCTCGGCGCGCGTATGTGTTGGTGCCGCGATTGCCAGCGCATCGCCAGCGGTTCGGCCACGGTCAACGTACTGTTCCTGGAAGAGGCGGTTGCGATAACGGGTGATCTGGCGCTGTTCACGATGATCGCAGATAGCGGCAACACGGTGGAGCGCGGCTTCTGCAAGGTCTGCGGCGCGCAGATCTACAGCCGCACCGTCACGCCTAAGGGCCTGCCGATGCGCGTGCGCGCGGGCACGCTGGACGATCCCGAGCTTTGCGCACCGACCGCCGCGATCTGGACTGAAAGCGCCCCCAGCTGGGCGCCCATCCCCGATCACTTTACGCGGCACCTCAAAGGTCCGCCGCCGCTCTGAAAGCCCTCGCTCCTTCAGGGAAGAGGGTTGGGAGCGGGGCACAAGCGCAGCGCCAATCCCCTCTCAACTGCGGCTAGGCAGCACGCTGCCAAACCTTCGTATCTCTCCTCTGAAGGGGAGAGAGCACTGAGTTCGAGGCTCACTCCCGCGGCCCCAGCTTCTCCAGCTCCACTTCGGCAAACATCGCCCGCGCCGCAGGCCGCGCGTTGATCTGTTCGATCCAGCGCAGCAGTCCCGGGGTCGCATCTTTGTTCACCAGCTCGGAAAAACCGAACTGCATCCCGTTGGCGATGGCGAAGTTGCAGATATCGGCCAGCGTGAATTGCCCCGGCACCAGCCATTCATGTGTCCGCAGATGGTCGTCGAGCCGCGCGACCGAATAGGCGATCTTGCGCATTTCCTCGTCGAGCATGTCCTGCGGAAAGCCTTCGCGCGCCCGCCGCCATTTTACTTGCTGCTCCACAACCGGAATTGCGGCAACCTTTTCTTCGAACTCGGCATCGGACAGCGCCTTCACCATATTGCCGACATAGCGGTGCCAGCCAATGGTCGAGACGCACCAGCAGAAATACTCGTCGACCCACTTGGTCCACACCCGCATCGCCGCCTTGCCCGCAGACGTCGCAGGCCGCAGCGAAACGGCGGTCTGGTATTCGTCTTCCAGGTACTCGCAGATCACCGTGCTCTCGGTGATCACACGGTCCCCGTCCACTAGTGCAGGCACCTGGCCGCGCGGGTTGATCGCCTTGAACCAGTCGGTATGGTGTTCAAACTTTGCAGGATCGAGCCGGTTCTTCTCGAAGTCCAGCCCCTTCTCATACAAGGTGAGCAGCGGCTTCATCGAGTTGGCAGCGGGGCCGAAACTGTAGAGCTTGAGCATGGTTCTGGGCGTCCTCTCCGGTTGCCCGCAGTCTACAAATTGTTCGGGGACCTAACAATCCCCAATGTGAGGGGGATGCCGTTGGCCTACACCGGAGTTTGCGCTTGCGGGGCCGTCACCGCCACGATTGCCGCCCAAGCGCCCATCGCGGTGCGCCAATGCTGGTGCCGCCAGTGCCAGCAACTCGCGGGCGGATCGCACAGCACCAATGCCATGTTCCTGACCGACGACGTGACGATCACCGGCCAGCTTGCCGCCCACGCCTATACTGCCGCCAGCGGAAATACCCTCACCCAGTCGTTCTGCCCCGCCTGCGGTACCCCGGTCATGGCGCAAGTCTCCGCTCGCCCCCAGTTCCGAACGATGCGTGTCGGCTTCCTCCAGCCGCCGCACGATCTCACCCCGCAAATGGTGATCTGGACCAACGACGCCCCCGCATGGGCGACGTTCCCCGAAGGCCTTGAACGCCACACCAAGCAGCCGCCCCCGCCGCCGCAGTCCTGAGACTTGCCAGTACCCGCCATTGCCCTTAATCATCCGGTTAAGACGCGACCGAGGCCACATTCATGTTCTTCAACTTCATCGACGAGCTGCGCGCAGCGGGCATCAAGGCCAGCTTCAAGGAACACCTCACGCTGCTTGAGGCACTTGAGAAGGACGTGATCGAGCAGACGCCCGAGGCGTTCTACTATCTCAGCCGCGCCACGTTCGTGAAAGATGAAGGCCTGCTCGACCGGTTCGATCAGGTGTTCAACAAGGTCTTCAAGGGCCTTCTTACCGATTATGGCCAGCGCCCGGTCGATATCCCGGAAGACTGGCTGCGCGCCGTCGCCGAGAAGTTCCTCACCGAAGAGGAAATGGCCGCGATCGAGAAGCTCGGCTCGTGGGAAGAGATCATGGAGACGCTCAAGAAGCGGCTCGAGGAGCAGCAGGAGCGCCATCAGGGCGGAAACAAATGGGTCGGAACTGGCGGCACCAGCCCGTTCGGCAATTCGGGCTACAACCCGGAAGGCGTGCGCGTCGGCGGCGAGAGCAAGCATGGCCGCGCAATCAAGGTCTGGGAAAAGCGCGAGTTCGCCAATCTTGACAACACCAAGGAACTCGGCACCCGCAACATCAAGATTGCGCTGCGCCGCCTGCGCCGGTTCGCGCGCGAAGGCCATGCCGACGAGCTCGACTTGCCCGGCACGATCGAGGGCACTGCCAAGCAGGGCTGGCTCGATATCCGCATGCGGCCCGAACGGCGCAACGCGGTGAAATTGCTGCTGTTCCTCGATGTCGGCGGCTCGATGGACCCGTTCATCAAGCTGGTGGAGGAGCTGTTCAGCGCCGCCACTGCAGAGTTCAAGAACATGGAGTTCTTCTATTTCCACAACTGCCTGTATGAAGGCGTGTGGAAGGACAACAAGCGCCGCTGGTCCGAACGCACCAACACCTGGGACATTCTCCACAAGTACGGGCACGACTACAAGATCGTGTTCGTGGGTGATGCTGCCATGAGCCCTTACGAGATCAGCCACCCCGGCGGTTCGGTCGAGCATTTCAACGAGGAAGCCGGTGCCGTCTGGGTCCACCGCGTCGCGCAGACCTATCCGGCCACCATCTGGCTCAATCCTGTGCCCGAAAAGCAGTGGGGCTATTCGCAGTCGACCAAGATGATCAAGGACTTGGTCGGTGGCTCGATGTTCAGCCTCACGCTCGAAGGGCTGGACGGCGCAATGCGGGAGCTCACACGCAAGAAGCATTGACCGCGCAGATCGGCGAACCGCCGGAAGGGGAAATCGGGAATGGTCCAGACCTGACTTGATCCGTTACGGCGCAGGCTTAAACCTGTCACGAAAATCGAAGAAAGGTCGCCGCGATGTCCGACAATGAGAACCTGACCACGGTCCACAACAATGGCCGCGTCGACCTGACTTTGAACCGCCCCGCGCAATACAATGCGCTGAGTGAAGACCTGCTCGCCGCCCTGAAGTCAGAGCTGGACCGGCTCGCTGCCGATCCTTCTGTCAATTGCGTCGTGCTCTCGGGCGCGGGCAAGGCGTTCTGCGCTGGGCATGATCTGCGCCAGATGCACGGCAGCCGCCGGCTTGACTATTACCGCACGCTGTTCGCCGCCTGCGCCGATGTGATGGAAGCCATCACCGCGCTGCCGGTGCCAGTCATCGCCCGCGTGCATGGCATCGCAACCGCTGCAGGCTGCCAGCTGGTCGGTGCCTGCGATCTTGCCATCGCCAGCCAGGATGCGCGCTTTGCCGTCTCGGGCATCAACGTCGGCCTGTTCTGCTCCACGCCCGCTGTCGCGCTTACCCGCAATGTGCCCGCCAAGCCCGCTTTCGAAATGCTGGTGACGGGCGAATTCATCAGCGCGCAAACCGCCGAAACCTGGGGCCTGATCAACCATGCCGTACCGGCTGAGCAGCTCGATGCCGCGATCGACGCGCTCGCTGCCACGATCGCGGCCAAGAGCCCCGATGCCATCCGCCGCGGCAAGGCGCTGTTCTATGCCCAGCGCGAAGTCCACCGCGCCGAAGCCTATGCGCTCGCCGCCGAAGTCATGGCTCAGAACATGATGGACGAAAACACCGCCGAAGGGATCGAGGCGTTTCTGGAAAAGCGCGCACCGGTTTGGCGCTAACCCCTCCGACCTGCCTAAGGCAGGCAACCTTCCCATTTGTCCTGCAGAAAAATGGGAAGGTGGCAGCCCGCAGAGCTGACGGAGGGGCAAAATCACCCCACAGTCACACCCTTCCAGAACGCCACCCGCCCCTTGATCGCCGCCGCCTTTTCCTTCGGCTCGGCGTAATACCACGCCGCATCGCGGTTCTCGGCCCCGTCCACCACCAGCGTGTAATACTGTGCGGTGCCCTTCCAAGGGCACCCACTCGTCGTCGTGCTGGGCTTCAGCACCGCAGGGTCCACCGCCTCCAGCGGGAAATAGTGGTTGCGCTCGACCACCACTGTATCGTCGCTCCGCGCAATCACCGCGCCGTTCCACCGTGCTTCGACCATATCTATGCCTCCGGGGTCTGCCTTTGACCGCAAGGAACAGACTGTGCCGCATTCGGCTGCGCGCTACCAGTTCCCCATGATGCAGGCCCTCACGGAAACGATCACTGCGCTGGACTGGACAGGGCTTGCGCAAAGCCTCGGCGAGCTCGGCCACGCGCTCACCCCGCCACGGCTTGATGCCACCACATGTGCCGCGCTCGCAGCGAGCTACCACGGCGACAGGCAGTTCCGATCCACCGTCACCATGGCCCGCCACGGCTTTGGCCAGCGGCGCCCGACCCCGTTGCTGCTGCGCTACCGCGCGGGCGATTATAATTGCCAGCACCAAGACCTTTACGGGCCGTTCCACTTCCCGCTGCAGGCCGCCGTGAGGCTGAGCGCGCAAGGCAGCTTCACGGGCGGCGCGCTCACCTTGGCCCGACTTAAACAGTCCGGCGTGAACATGAGTAGAACGCTTGGTTGCAAGTCATTGATAACATGTGAGCGCGCTTTGGGTGATGAAAAAGTGTAGTAACAACATTTTCTAGATTCAGTTCGTCATGCTGGCCATTCAGCCGATTTCTTGATAACAACATCTCCATGTTCGTCGTCGAAAGAGTCGCGCGGGGCCACCGCTACCTCTACCTCGTTGAGAGCGTGCGCGAGGGCAAAGTTGTCCGCCAGCGCACCATCAAGGCGCTCGGGCGCAAGGATGCTCTCGTTGCCAGTGGTGAGCTTGATCGACTGGCTTCCTCGATCGTCCGCCACAGCGAGCGCAGTGTCATACTGTCTGACATCGACGCGGGGCGGATCGCCTCGCATCGGATCGGCGGGCCCTTGCTGTTCGGCCGGTTGTGGGAGCGTCTTGGTATCGGCGCTGTGCTCGAAGATCAGCTCGCCGGGCGCCAGTTCGGCTTTGCCGTCGAGCGTGCGGTGTTCGTGGCCACGCTCCACCGGTTGTTCGTGTCGGGCTCGGACCGGGGCTGCATCGACTGGATGCAGAGTTACGCCATCGAGGGCGCTGAAGATCTTGCGCTTCACCAGTTCTACCGTGCCATGGCGTGGCTTGGTGAGGAGGTCGAGGAAAAGGCTGAAGGCGCGCTGGCGCCGCGCTGCGTGAAGGACGTGATCGAGGAGAAGCTGTTCGAGCGCCGGCGCGATCTGTTCACCGATCTCAGCCTCGTGTTCATGGATACCACCTCGCTGTCGTTTTACGGCGCTGGCGGTGAGACGCTGGGCAAGCGCGGTCACTCCAAGGACTTCCGCCCCGATCTGGCGCAAATGATCCTGGCGCTGGTTGTTGATGCCGAAGGACGGCCGATCTGCACCGAGATGGTCCCCGGCAACACCGCCGACGTGACGGTCTTGCTGCCGGTGGTCGAGCGCTTGCGCACACGCTTTGGCATTACCCGTGCCTGCGTGGTTGCCGATCGCGGCATGATCAGCGCCGACACCATTGCGACGCTCGAAAAGCAGGGCATGGAATACATCCTGGGTGCGCGTGAGCGCTCCACCAGCGTGATCCGCAACATCGTGCTCAATGATACCGCGCCGATGGTGCCGCTCGTGCTCGACCGGCAGCGCGGGGAGACACAGCTCTGGGCCAAAGAGGTCAAGGTCGGCAAAGACCGCTACATCGTCAACCTCAACGAGGCCGAGGCCAGGAAGGACAAGGCCGACCGCCAGGCGATCATCGACGGGCTCCAGTCACAGTTGAAGAAGGGGGACAAGGCGCTGGTCGGCAACTCGGCTTACCGGCGCTACATCAAGACCAGTGGCAAGAGCTTCGAAATCGATCTGGGCAAGCTGGCTGACGAGGCCCGCTTCGACGGGATCACGGTGCTACGCACCAACGCAAAGGTCACACCGCTGCAGGCCGTCATCCGATACCGGGATCTGCTCCAGGTTGAATCCCTGTTCCGAGCCGCCAAGGCCAGCTTCGACACACGCCCGATCTTCCATCAATCCGACGCTGCCATCCGCGGCCACGTGTTCTGTTCGTTCCTCGCTCTCGTCCTGGCCAAGGAACTGACCCGCCTG